>CAZKNW010000855.1:0-1015 GCA_964554035.1 uncultured Verrucomicrobiota bacterium | reverse complement strand
TTCATCGTTGAGCGTGATACGGCTGGATTTTCTCGGTCACCGAAGCTTGACAAGCTCGGAATGCGCGGCTCAAACACCTGTGAGCTGGTGTTCGAATCGTGCGCAGTGCCCGCTGAAAACATCCTGGGCAAAGAGGGTGGTGGCGTCGGCGTTTTAATGTCCGGGCTGGATTATGAGCGAGTGGTGTTGTCCGGTGGACCGCTTGGCATCATGCAAGCCTGCATGGATGTGGTGGTGCCCTATGTGCATGAACGTAAGCAGTTTGGTGAGGCCATCGGGACCTTCCAACTCATGCAAGGCAAGCTCGCAGATATGTACACCACGTTGTCCGCGAGCCGCGCCTATCTCTACGCCGTTGCTAAAGCCTGCGATCGAGGGCTCGTCAATCGAAAGGATGCTGCTGCGGTCATTCTTTATACCGCGGAGCAGGCGACACAAATGGCACTTCAGGCCATCCAGGCTTTGGGGGGTAACGGCTATATCAACGACTACGATACGGGGCGACTCCTGCGGGACGCCAAGCTCTATGAGATTGGCGCCGGTACCAGTGAAATCCGGCGCATGTTGATCGGGCGCGAACTCTTTGATGAATCAAAATAAGTGAGGTCAGCATGGCGATTTTGTCCTCAGCGCTGAATGCTAAAAGTGCGGACTTTGAAGCCAATCACGCAAAGATGGACGCGTTGGTTGAGCGTCTCCAAGGCATTACGGCGAACATCGCCAAAGGCGGTGGCGAGAAAAACGTGGCGCGCCACGAATCCCGCGGCAAGCTGTTCGTTCGGGATCGAATCAATTTGCTGATTGACCCTGGATCCGCCTTTTTGGAGCTCTCCCAGCTTGCAGCTTTCGAAACCTACGAAGACGTGATTCCTGCCGCGGGCATCGTGACCGGCATTGGTCTTGTCGAGGGCCAGCGGGTCATGATTGTGGCCAACGATGCCACCGTGAAGGGGGGGACTTACTACCCTCTCACCGTGAAAAAGCATCTAAGAGCCCAAAACATTGCATGGGAAAA
>CAZKNW010000854.1:0-1031 GCA_964554035.1 uncultured Verrucomicrobiota bacterium | reverse complement strand
GTGATCGATATCGTCGAAGAAGGCTTCGACCGATCGCTCTGGGCCGCACGAAAAACCTCCCTCACCCGAGAAGGGAAGGATTCGCCATGATGCGGAACGGCAATATCCGAAAAAGCGCTCTTTTCAACCTACAACTACAGACTCGCGCACCGTTAGCACAAGCAATGCTAGCAAGGAGACCACCTATGGAACGGGACAATGCCACCATGCTTAAGGCACTTGGGAAAGGAGCAGCGCTTGCGCTGCTGGGTCTTCTCCTTAATCCCGTAGCAATAGGTGCTGATGGCAACATCATCGATATCAAGCAGATTAGCCAGCCAGATAGCGTACAGAATTCGCTCATCCAGTCGGATTCCAATGTCCTGATTTTTAATCAGGACGGCCTGAGAAACACTATTCGAGGCGACGCGACTCCTGACGATATCAGTGTTACGAGCTCGGCACTGCGCTTAGGAAGCCCTGGGAATGACGAAACCTTTAATAATGGCTCAAATGGCGCGCTCTTTAATTTCTCGAGCGCAAACCTCGCCACCACGGGGGGTTACTCAAACTTTGATGCCAGTGAGATAACGATCCCCTCTTCCGCGACCACCTCGCTGGCCCTTTTTGACGGCGCCAATACCGAGGCTCAACTGACCGGGGCGTTCATTAGGCTAAATGTCAGCCAACTGGGCGACGATAACGATTTAGGGCTCAACCTTTCTTCTCACAGCGCCAGCTACCAAATTTCGATCACCGGCAATTCAAATGCGATGGACCTAGATGTGGGTGGAAACGGAACCAGTTCCGATGGATCTCCGAGTGAGTTCTTTGTCGGGGCGCCGGATACGGACTTCGATGCCTCAATTACCGGCAACAACAACTCGGTCTTTAATCGAATCTACTCCGCCGGCTCAAACCTGACCTCCGATGCCGTTCTTTCTTATACCTTGGACGGCGCCAATAATGAGTTTGCGAGCCAACAGGCAGGCGTCAGCAACCGAATCACGGCTGACTTCGACGTGGACAACAGCTTCCTCCACATTGATCAG
>CAZKNW010000853.1:0-1044 GCA_964554035.1 uncultured Verrucomicrobiota bacterium | reverse complement strand
TGAGCACGAATACGGTGCGCGCATGGTCCACGTTGATGATGGGCATGCCGTAGATGGGGCTGTTCTCATCTTCCCGGGCCGCCGGGTTGACCACGTCGTTGGCCCCAATAACCACCACCACGTCCGTGTTCGGAAGCCGAGGATTGATGTCATCCATTTCCACCAGCTGCTCATAGCTGACATTGGCCTCGGCCAGAAGCACGTTCATGTGCCCCGGCATACGCCCCGCCACAGGGTGGATAGCGAAGTTGACCTCAGCGCCGTTCTTCTCAAGCAGCTCCCCGAGTTCGCGCACCACGTGCTGCGCTTGAGCGACGGCCATGCCGTAGCCCGGTACGAAGGTCACGGACTGGGCCGCCTCGAGAATGAGGAAGGCGTCATCGGCAACAATGGGCTTCACCTCGCCCTCCACCTTGGTCGCTGCCTTCGCTGCGCCGAAACCAGAGAAGAGGACGTTCGCGAGGGACCGATTCATGGCCTTACACATGATGTTGGTGAGGATGATCCCAGAAGCCCCGACCAGCGAGCCCGCGACGATCAGCAGGTTGTTGCCAATGGCAAAGCCCGCCGCGCAGGCCGCGAGGCCCGAGTAGCTGTTGAGCAGGGAAATCACCACGGGCATGTCGGCACCGCCAATGGGGATGACCGCCATCACCCCGAGGACGAGGGACAGGGCAAGCAACACCCAGAACCACTGGGATCCCAGGGTCGGCTCGAGGCAGAACATCACGGAGGAGCCCACGATTCCGACCAGGATCAGGGAATTCACGATGCGCTGGCCTGCGAACACGATGGCCGCCGTGGTCATGCGCTCGGACAACTTGCCGTAGGCAATCAGACTCCCGGACGCCGTCACCCCGCCAATCAGGATCGACAGGATGATCGTGATCAGGATGAAGGTGGACGGCGCAGAGGTCCCAAGAATTTCGTCGTAAAGGGCCGCCCAGCCCACGAGCAGGGAAGCCGCCCCCCCGGAGCCGTTGAAGAGGGCGACCATCTCGGGCATGGAGGTCATGGCGACGAGGCGCGCCGCGAGCGCACCGA
>CAZKNW010000852.1:0-1053 GCA_964554035.1 uncultured Verrucomicrobiota bacterium | reverse complement strand
AACCGGGTCGTGAGACGCCATCGGCGCGTGGCCTTGGCATAGTTGGCTCAGGCATCGGATTTATCAGTGCCCTACTGGGTTCGGGAGGCGGGTTTATTACCGTCCCGTTTTTAACTTGGTGCAATGTCAAGATGCACACAGCCGTTGGAATCTCAGCAGGTATGGGCTTTCCTATCGCCCTGGGTGGTTTGGCTGGATACATTATTAGCGGCTGGGACGTTACAGGTCTCCCAGGCGGGTCTATTGGCTATATCTATGTCCCAGCACTCATTATTTTGGTTATCGGCTCCATGTCGACCGTACCCTTCGGGGCAAAGGTTGCCCACTCGCTGAACGTCGATTCTCTTCGACGATTTTTCGCCTACTTCCTTTTCCTTCTCGCGGCTTACATGTTTACCAAGGCCTTTTAAGGCGCTCGGGAGCGGCTCTGTTAAGCGCTGCCGACTTCGCTTCGTATCGCTTTAGCCTGAAAAAGTTGCGGCAAACCGGTCTCTCAAGACATTCTTTTGAACCTTGCCCATAGCATTGCGCGGAAGCTCAGCCATGAAGAAGATGCGCTTAGGTAGCTTAAAACCCGCAATCATCGACCGAAGACGACCAAGCAACTTCGCCTCATCCTCAATCGTCATGCGGCTTGCGGCATCAGGTGGGTCGGGTACAACCACCGCAGCCACGGCCTCGCCAAAGTCGGGGTGGAAGAGTCCGATCACGGCGGACTCGTAAACCTCGGGCTGATCGTCAAGAAGAAGTTCAATTTCTTTAGGATAGACGTTGTAGCCACCCGAAATAATGAGGTCTTTACTTCGGCCTACAAGCACAAGATAGCCGTCTGCCGCGAACTGGCCCATGTCGCTGGTCTTAAACCAACCGCCCTGCGCAAACTCTTCTTTTGTCTTCTCGGGCATATTCCAATAGCCCACGAAAACATTGGGACCACGAACCTGGACGCCGCCAATCGCGGACTCTTGTCCAGGCTCAGGCTCAATTAGGGCGCCTTCATCGTCGACAAGCCTGAGGTCTACCGAGGGTAAGGCAAACCCAACCGTGCCCGCA
>CAZKNW010000851.1:0-1057 GCA_964554035.1 uncultured Verrucomicrobiota bacterium | reverse complement strand
AATTCCTCGATCAGCTTGTTGGGGAGACCATTGATGATGTCGGCGATCTCGGAGTAGCCGCCGATGATCTGCTCGGTCCCGTAGTCGAAGGTCGTGACATCACCCCAGATGCGGTCGTCCCCGTCCGTGGCATACAGCATCTTCTTTTCACGGGCGGTGGATTCGTCGAAGTAACCCCACTGGATGGCGGCCTTGTCATGAGGCAATGCCTCGTTGGTGGTACGCATCTTCCAACCGATGAAGGCGCCTCCCTTGAATACGGTGTATTCCATCATGGAGGAACTGGTCAGCTTGTCCTTGTATTTGGAGAGGTCCTCTCCTGCAAGGTAGCCCTTGAACCAGTCATCCAGTTCCTTGTGGCTCAGGGTGGCCTCGAGGTTGCCGGCAAAATTGTGACGCAGACCAAGCACATGTCCGACCTCATGGGCGACAACCTCCCTGACGTAATCCTGCGAAGCCCTCAGAACGGCCTCGTCGGTGAGCTCATCATTGGCCAGCAATTCCTCGAGTCCCGCGGCAAACTGGCGGGCAAATTCCGCACGATTCACCTGACAGACGGAAGAAGTGGTGAAGAGGCCTTCCTCATGCTCGTGTCCATGGTCATGATCCACTTCCAGCTTCTCGTCGCCCTCCTTCTTACCCTCGGCATCGGCCAAAGCCTGCATGGCACGAAGCATACGGCGGGCACGGGCCTTTCCACTGATGGCGAAGACACTGGTCATGAAGGCCTGTCCACGCTGGGACTGACCGGTCCTGGGATCCACCAGGATGTCCGCATAGGCAAAGCCGGCGTTGTCCCATGGCACCCACTGGATCACGTTGTGGGAGGCATCGGGAGCCGTCACCTTGCCGGGCGCCTTCCTGGCCTTGATGACCTCCTGTCCAAAGGCCCGGTTCCAGTAAAGAATTCCGTCCTTCACCGCCTCCACATAATCCTCGGGCGTGTTGGCGCTGTAATAGAAGGTAATGGGCTTGGTGATGTCAAAGCGTGCAATCTTGGAGCTTGCGCGGCCGGTCGTGTCTTCCAGTCGGGGCTGGGTCTCGAAGAACCTCAGGT
>CAZKNW010000850.1:0-1062 GCA_964554035.1 uncultured Verrucomicrobiota bacterium | reverse complement strand
CATTGGCAAGACCTGCCTTCTGGATGACCTCCAGATCCACCGTGGCACCCTCTTCAAACTGATCAAGAGCACCAAGATTCACAGGAAGATACACCTTACGATGCATCGCATTGCTGAAACCCCGCTTGGGCAATCGGCGAATGAGGGGCATCTGACCACCTTCGAAACCGGCGCGCACCGAGCTGCCAGCACGGGACATCTGTCCTTTGGTTCCACGGGTGGAGGTCTTGCCGTGCCCACTTCCGCGACCGCGGCCGACACGCTTTCTGGCCTTCTTGGATCCAGGATTGGGTTTAAGATTATGAAGTCGCATGTTCAGTCTACGAATTATTCGGATTCAGTTGTTTCAGTCGCAGCTTCGGACCCACCGACAGCCTCGGGAGCCGAAGGCTTCCTGACTTCCAGTCCACGCTGCTTGTAAATTTCATCACGCAAGCGAAGGCTCTTGAGGGCCATGAAGGTCGCCTTGGCGACGTTAGCAGGGTTCTTGGACCCGAGCGACTTGCTGAGAAGATCCTTGATGCCAGCTGCTTCTACAACGGCACGAACCGTCTTACCCGCGATGATACCCGTTCCCTCCGATGCAGGGCGAAGTAGTACCTTGGCGCCATCGTAAGTATAGAGGACCTCATGGGGAATGGTGTTACCGGCGATGCTCACGCTTTCCATGTTGCGCTTGGCATCCTCGGTTCCCTTGCGGATGGCATCAGCGACCTCGCTGGCCTTGCCCATTCCGAGGGCGACATCACCTTGGTGGTTTCCAGCCACCACGAGGGAGCTGAAACCAAAGCGGCGGCCACCCTTGACAACCTTGGAAGAGCGGTTGATGGCGATGATCTTCTCGGAAATGATATTGCCGTCTGCATCCATGGAAGGTTCCGGACGACGCTGGCGACGATTTCCTCCACCGCCTCCATTGGGATTTCTCTTATGTTCTGCCACTGTAGGTTTCCTTTTCTTTAAAATTCCAATCCAGCTTCACGGGCGGCATCAGCAAGGGCCTTTACCTTACCATGGAACTTGGCTCCACCACGATCGAACACCACCTTGGAGATGCCCTTC
>CAZKNW010000849.1:0-1070 GCA_964554035.1 uncultured Verrucomicrobiota bacterium | reverse complement strand
CCACTTCTCCCATGTCCCGGAGGTGTCTGGGCATCCAGTTTCGCAGCCGCCTCCTTCTGCACCTGCCTCCACTTCCGCTTGTTGGCAGGCTTGTCGATCGATCCGTTCTCCGCCTCAAACTTCAGCCGGGCTTCACGAACGACCGGCAGTTCATCATTATCGAACCGAAGAAACTCGTTCCACGCCACCTCTCCGTGCTCATACCTGGGCGAGTGAAACACCTTGCCGACACTGGCCGTCCAATAGCCATTCTGCTTGAGGAACGCCGGAAGTGTCAGCGTGCCGGGACGCTCCTTACGGATGTCCACGGTATTGTTGAGAACGCCCGTCGACTCGGGATACAGCCCGCTCATGAAGGAAGCACGGGACGGCCCACATACCGGATACTGGCAGAAGGCCCTCTTGAAGGTCATCCCTTCCGACGCCAGCCCAGCAAGAGTCGGGGTGTGGATAGGATCGTAGCCCGACGGCGAAACATGGGTGTTGAGGTCGTCACAGACGATGAAGAGGACGTTCTTCGGCTTCTTTTGGGGAGCCGCCGCCCTGGGCTTTCTCGCAGGCGAATTGGCACCCTTTTCCCATCGAAAGGTCTCACCCTCCAACACCAGGTCGCGGCGGGCATTGAGCTTCTCCGCGGGTGGGGCGAATTCCTTGGGAGCCGACTGCTGCATGGAGGCGATCACCTTGGCATAACGATCCTTCTGCAGTGCGAGGTTGTCCCATTCATTCGGATCCTTCTTCAGGTCGTACAGTTCCTCGCCATCCTCACCATAACGGATGTAGCGCCAGTCCCTGTTGATGATGGCGTATTCTCCCGCATTCATGTGAGGCAGAAAGACATTGCGATCCTTCGCCTTGGACGGTTCGGCGAGGGTCTGGGCCAGCGACTGTCCCTCGAGCTTCTGGTTCGGCCTTGAAAGCCCGCACATCTCGACAAAGGTCGGATACATGTCGATTAGACTCACGGAAACGTCGGACATGGCGCCCTTCGCCACTCCGGGCCCGGCCCAGATGAAGGGAACGTTCGAAGTGCGCTCCCAAAGCGTGTGCTTGCCCCAGTCCCCTTTCTG
>CAZKNW010000848.1:0-1091 GCA_964554035.1 uncultured Verrucomicrobiota bacterium | reverse complement strand
CTCTACCCGGGACAGCACTTCAAGGCGGGCGACGACATCATCAAGCTCAAGGTCGTCTCAGGGGATCATCTCTTTGTCAACCGCTTCACCTACAACTGGCGCCCACCAAGGCGTGGGGAGATCATTGTTTTCAAGACGGAGGGCATTGAGGGACTGCAGCAGGACCAGTTCTACATCAAGCGCCTGGTGGGCATGCCGGACGAACAGATCAGCATCGGCAACGACCAGCACGTCAGGATCAACGGCGACCGGCTCACGGCCGCCACGGGGAGGTTCGAAAACGTCTACACCTTCGACCCCGATACCTACGAACTCAACACCTACTACGGTCATGTCAATGGCGTGATCGGATCCCAGTTCCAGCGGGGCAACCTCTCTCCTCTTCTCTACAACGAGGCCGACACCTTCCACATCAAGAAGGACCACTACTTCGTGCTCGGGGACAACACCCTCAACAGCAAGGATTCAAGGGACTGGGGTGATTTTCCAAAGAAGAACGTCATCGGGCAGTCCGCCTTTGTGTATTGGCCGATCTCCGAGCGTTTCGGCTGGTCCCACCGCTGACCCTATTCAGGGCTTCGGCGCCGGTTCCAGTTCGGGTTTGGCCTCCGTCTTCCTTCCCCGGACCTGAAGCTTCAACCTGCCATCCTCGATGGTGAGGCTTTCGACCCGGTTCAGCAGCTTTCTCGATTCCGGGTCGATCGGCAGATCCTCGGCCAGGTTCTTCCCCTTGAGTTGTTCAATCGCCTGATCCGGCAGCACACTCTCCCCGACCGAAAGACGGTTGATTCGAATGTCGAGAACTCCATCCTCCACACTCACATCCAGTCCTGCCGTGCCGTTCAGGAAGCGTCCCTTGACCATCTCCAGCGGGATGAGGTTGTCGAGCGGCAAGCTCACCTGCCCGGTGATCTCCTCCCCCTCAATCTGGACCCGGATCTTGTCCTGGATCTGTTGAAGTGTCCGGTTCTGGGTGATGAGGGCGTTGATGTCATCACCCGAAAGCGTCAGCGTCGCATCCTGTTCACCCGATCTGGCCACGGCAACGAAGTTGGTCAGTCGCGACTCCAGTGCGGTGTAGTCCGTCTCGC
>CAZKNW010000847.1:0-1113 GCA_964554035.1 uncultured Verrucomicrobiota bacterium | reverse complement strand
CGCGCCCTTCAAGCTGGCAAAGGATCCCGATCAGGCAGGGCGGCTGGATGAGGTGCTCTACAACCTGGTGGAGTCCTGCCGCATCCTTTCCGTTCTCATCTGGCCCTTCCTGCCCACCACGGCGGAGAAGATGGCTCAACAGGTTGGGATCGATGAGGCTCCGGATTCCCTGTCGCAGGCGACCTGGGGAGGCATCAAGGCCGGGCACAAGATCGGTGAACCGGAACCCCTGTTCCCGCGCAAGGATCTAGAGAAGAAGGGATGAGCGAACCGAAAGGACAGGGCGATGAAGGGAACGAGCCTGAATCCTGTCCGATCGGGAAGGAGGAGGGAGGCGGGGAATACTGGCGCTGGTGCCCCGTCTGCAGTACCGAACTCATCAACCAGAAGTGCAAGCTCCGCTGTCCCAAGTGTCATTATTTCATGAGCTGCTCGGATTTTGACTGACGGGATTGGGATTCTAAACCACAGAGATCACAGAGGTTCACAGAGGATTATTTAACCACGAAGAATCGAAGGGCATGAAGGGGTTGGGTGGAGTGATCAAGTTGCACAGTATCGACCGTGGAGCGGTCAACGCATGTAGCCCCGGCGCGAAATGAAATGAAGCCCGGGGTTTGGGGTTAAAGTTGTTTTCGTCCTGAAGGGACGTGCGAGAAGCGTTGGTGGAATCCTCTAATATCTCAGGTAAGCGTTTCGAAACAGTGATTTGAGGGTATTGAGTTTCCTTTGGGCTACAAATCAGCATGCTCAAAAGCGGGACAAAGCCCCGCTCTCCAGGACGCTTCCGCGGAATTCAAACGCGTTAGGAGATCAGTTTTGGTAGGAAGTGTCCGACAGGTTCTGGAGTGAGCTGGTTTCCAGCGCTTTCTGGGGGCGCATCCGAATCCCCATGGTTCTCTTCTTGTCCTTTGTCCTGGACCGCGACTGTGCCCGGAGGGTCAGTCGCAGCAACGTCCGAATGGCGATTGGCGTAGGGAAGCTGCTGCGGCTGGTCTACGAAACAACCGCGGTCCAACGAATTTAGCCCCGGCGTGGAATGAAGTCCGGGGATTGAACAGGCAGAGATATCGTTGTCTTGAAGGTGTAATCCGGCATCCTTCGCTTGTGTGT
>CAZKNW010000846.1:0-1137 GCA_964554035.1 uncultured Verrucomicrobiota bacterium | reverse complement strand
TACGATCTTTCCTTCTCCGCGATGTTCTTCGCGCCGGACAAGACCATCCTCGGCCGCTTCGGTTCATGGAGCCACCAGAAGGATGCCCAGAAGAACTCCGTGGAAACCTTCAAACAGGCACTGGAAAAGGCCCTGGAGGTCCACAAGAACTTCAATGAACTGAAGCCCAGCCTTGTGGCCAAGCAGTCCAAGCCCAGCCGCTTCAAGAATCCCACCGAGATGCCTGCTCTCAAGGGCAAGTTCCAGAGCAAGCTGGACTGGAACGGCAAGGTGGTGAAGAGCTGCGTGCACTGCCACCAGATCGGTGATTCCATACGATTCACCTACCGCGAAGCCAACCAGGCCGTCCCCCTGAACTGGATCTATCCCTTCCCGGACATGGAAGTCACCGGTGCCGCACTTGCAGAGGACGATGCCCTGAAGTTGGCATCGGTTGCAAAAGGTTCGCCGGCAGACAAGGCGGGACTTCAGCCTGGAGACATCATCACCCACCTTGATGGCACCCCCATGATCTCCTCGGCGGACATCAGCTGGATCCTTCACAATCTCCCCGACCGGGCAACGGTCTCAGTGGGGCTTCTTCGCGATGGATCTCCGGTCGCAACCAAGCTTGCGCTTCCTGGCAACTGGAGGACCCTTTCGAACATCGAGCGACGGGTCGGATCCTGGCCCATGCGGGCCATGGCCTTTGGCGGCATGAAGCTCGAGGAACTGCCGGACGACGAGAAGAAGGCCCTGGGAATCCCTGCAGGCAAGATGGCGCTGATCGCCAAACACGTCGGGCAATATGGGAATCACGCCCTCGCCAAGAAGGAGGGCTGGATGAAGGGCGATGTCCTGGTATCGGTTTCCGGAAGCGATCGCGCCCTGTCGGAAAGCCAGCTGATCGGGGCCATGATCACCCGTTACAAGCCCGGACAGAAGGTCCCCTGCGAGATCGTGCGGAAGAATCGCAGGATGAAGCTTCGCATCCCTGTTCAGTAGGCATCCATCCTTCAGGCAAGCCGGGTTCGCTGGAATAAAGGGCGTCATCCACGTATCCTCCCTCCATGCCTGACCGGTTCGCCCATAAGCTGAAGGAACAGGGCCTTTCGTTGGAGCGCACCCGGCTTGAGACGCTCCAGATCAATGTCGGCC
>CAZKNW010000845.1:0-1162 GCA_964554035.1 uncultured Verrucomicrobiota bacterium | reverse complement strand
AGCACCTCGGCAACTTCACGGTTCCACAGCACCTCTATGCGATCATGTTTGAGCAACCGATCCTGCATGATCTGTTCGGCCCGCAGACTGTCGCGCCGGTGTACCAACGTCACCTTCTCGCAGATATTGGCAAGATACAGCGCTTCCTCAACCGCGGTATTTCCCCCGCCAATCACGGCAACTTCGCGTCCTTTGTAGAAAAAACCGTCACAGGTTGCACAGGCCGAAACACCGCGGCCATTAAAAGCCTGCTCAGATTCAAGCCCAAGCCAACGCGCCTGTGCGCCGGTGGCAAGGACAAGGCTGTCGGCTGTCATCTGCCCACCTGAATCGAGGCTCAGGGTAAAGGGGCGGCGGCTGGCATCAATCGCGGTGACGATATCATAAACCACGCGCGCACCGACATTTTCTGCCTGCGCCTGCATCTCGGTCATCAACCACGGACCCTGAATGACGTTGGCAAAACCGGGGTAATTTTCCACATCTGTAGTGATTGTCATCTGCCCGCCAGGCTGCAACCCAGCGATGACAACCGGGTTCAGATTGGCTCTGGCGGTATAGATTGCCGCCGTCAGACCCGCCGCACCCGCGCCGATGATTATCACCTTTTCATGAGGAATTTCACTTGTCATCCGGTATTGTCTCCCAAGTTGGCACTGGCGCGTCATGCCCCATCATGGCCGGTCAAATTATTAGCCGATCAGAGTAACAGCGATCAAAACCATTTTGTCGGCAGCGTCAAAACAACACGCCTTTGCGCGTGTGCGCGGCGCATTTTAATGGTAGCCTTACCCAATGTCGAAACCAAGATCATTTGCCAGTTCCTGTTTGAATTTTTGCCTCATTGCCCTGATGTGGGCATGTCTGGCCGTGCAGGTATCCAACGCATCCGCCAAAATTGACGGCGCAACAATTCTGCAAGGCAGTGCTATCGAAGGCGGGATGATCATCGCCAGCACCCAGCCCGGCAGCAAAATCAAAATTGACGATGAGGCCGTGCCAATAAGTGCAGAAGGTGTTTTTCTGGTCGGTTTTCATCACCAGACTGACGCGCCGGTTACTGTTGAGATCAAGACCCCGGACGGCACAATACATCGGACCAGCCTCATGGCCGAACAACGCGATTACGATATTCAGCGTATCGATGGCCTTGAAAAGAAAA
>CAZKNW010000844.1:0-1201 GCA_964554035.1 uncultured Verrucomicrobiota bacterium | reverse complement strand
TCGTCAGAAGATCTTTCGGAAAGCGTGATCAGGGGTATCCTTGACGGAGAATCCGCGGAATGCACCTTGGTTCTGGATGAGGAGGAAGAAGCCCCTGCGTCCAATGTCCTCTTCCTCGTTGCCAGGGTGGCCTTGCCCGTGGCGGCCGTCTTGGCGCTCCTGGCAATGATTTCGCCCGAGAAGAAGACGCCATACATTCCGGCACCTGTCGCCATGGAAAATTCGGTGGGACCGATCGGTTTCCTGGCGCACCTGTCTGATGGCGGTGAATCAGAGAATGCTGAACCCCTGAGCTGGACGTTGCTGGAGCCTGGAGTGATTCGTCTCGAGGATGGACTGACACGGATCGACTTTGAGAAAGGCCCCTCCATGACCTTGCGTGGACCTGCTGAATTTGAAGTGGTGGATGCCTCTTATGCCAAGCTGCACAGCGGCATCCTGACTGCGAGGGCTGGGAAGGGCGGGGGGTTCAAGCTGGAGGCGGAGTCCTTGGAACTGGTCGACCTGGGTTCTTCATTTGGAATCTCAGTCTCGGAAGAGGGTGTAACCGACCTCGTTGCCTTCGAAGGGGAGATGGAGATTCTCGAGAGGATGAAGGAACAGGCGATCCTCAAGAAGCTTACCGCAGGCAATGCCATGAGAGGATCCGCTGACAGTGGAGGCCTTCAGCCTGTTCCCTTCAACACCCACCTGTTTGAATCCACCTGGCCGGTGACGGCGGGGGTTCTTTCGAGCAAAGGGGCCTTCAAGTTTGCCGCTCCTGGCCCGTGGCGCCTCGCCGAATACGAGGATGATGAGAACGTCGTCATCTTCCCGGAACGGCAACGGGTCGTCTTGAAGAAGCCGCTGAAGGTCGATATCGCCGGACCTGGACGCTATTCGGAAACGAATCAGTTCGTGGAGGGATTGCTGCCGGAGGGCACCCAGGTGCGCAGCTATCTCTTCCAGTTCAATCCGATTGGACGCCCACAGGATGAGGCCGCGCTTAAGGCCATTGGTCGCATCCGTTTCGAGCGACCCATTCTGGGTGTCATTGTGGACCGTGAGAACCTGAGGGCAACCGACAGGCTTCTGGGGGTGAGGAATGCCCGTTATGGAGTTGGCGACAGGGGACTTGAATCCACGGTGGTGGAGTTGGGAGAAAGAAGGATTCGGCTCCGGGACATGATCATTCTTTCGAAGGACATGAAAACCCTGCGGC
>CAZKNW010000843.1:0-1209 GCA_964554035.1 uncultured Verrucomicrobiota bacterium | reverse complement strand
CCTTGTCCGGATCATGACACTTCCCGCAATAGGTCATCATCGTGGGACGGATGTATTCCGCAAAATGCCTCTGGTCCTCCTCAGAGGCAGCGCGGACAGGAAGCGCGGCAAGGACGAGCAGGATTGCGAGAAGGAAATGCATGGGCGTCCTGCCTACCTGTTCCTCTGTAGATTGAAAAGCCTGATTGCCGGTCATCAAACAGGGGTTTACGAGGATCAGGGGACTTCCATTCAATGGGTCGGATACGGTTTTTCGCAAACTGGAGCAGCCTTCTGCTATACAACCGCAGATAGCACACTATGCGGATGACAGACAGTCACCCGTCACTAAAGTGGGCTCCAACCAAAGATGAACCGGACACGGACCCTAAGGCAGATCCTTCTGTGGGTGCTCATTCCCACGGTCGGATTCAGTTCTGAGCTGAAGTGGGGAGCGCAGCAGCAGCGCTTTCTCGACCAACATTGCATGGACTGCCACGACTCGGCCATGGAAGAAGGAGGGCTGGATCTGGAAACCCTTTCAACCGACCTGGGAGACATCCACACCCTCCGCCGTTGGGTCAAGGTCATGGACCGGATCCACCATGATGAGATGCCCCCAACCAAACGGGAACGCCCCAACCCGAAGGAGAAGGCGGATTTCATCCATGCCCTGAAAACCCAGCTCACCAATGCGGATCGCATGCGCCAGGAAACTGAGGGCCGGACCGTGGCCCGCCGCTTGAATCGGGTCGAATACGAGAACACCCTCAGGGACCTGCTTGATCTCCCGGTCCTGGAGCTGAAGGAAATGCTTCCTCCCGACGACTCCGCCCATGGCTTCAACAATGTGGCGGAGGCCCAAAGTTTTTCCTATGTCCAGATCTCGCGCTACCTCGATGCGGCGGAAGTGGCGATCGACATGGCCACCCACATGGGGGAGCGACCTGAGAAACAGTTGGAACACCGTCGGTTCAGGGAAGAGTCCCGCTTTCGAGGACGGGAAGGAAAAGGCAGGGGTGAGACCCGCTATGTGGGGGATGACTGGCTGGTTTTTTTGAGACAACCCAACAGCGCCCAGACTCCATGGAGGATCAACAACAAACAGGTGGATCGCTCCGGCCAATATCGCATCCGGATCCGATGTCAGGGTGTCGTCTATGAAGGGCAGCACGACGAGGGAAGGATCCTGCCCCAGGACAGGCAGCACGTGGTCACGATCTACACCCG
>CAZKNW010000842.1:0-1233 GCA_964554035.1 uncultured Verrucomicrobiota bacterium | reverse complement strand
GCGCAACTTGTTGCGACGCTTGGCCACCATCTGGGTGTGAAGCTTGGGTGAACCGGTGGGGTGTCCCATCTCATCGTGCTCAAGCCCCGTCACCACGGGATACTTCCCGCTGGCAACCCGCGTTCCGGGAGCCAGATGCGTGGTGATGCCGTCCTCAACCGACAAGTCGTAGGGCTTGTGGTCCTCGACGGGGGTAAGGTCGGGGGCGATGTCCTGGCAGATCTCCTTCAGATTCGGCTCCGTGAAGGCCTCGATCCGGGTCGCGATCGCCTGGTCGGTGAGGATGATCACCGGCACCTGATACTTGCGGGCAATGTTGACCGCCTCGATCGCCAGATAAAAACAGTCCTCCACGTCGGAAGGCGCCACCACCACACGGGGCGAGTCACCATGACCGCCATTGATGGCGATGTTCAGGTCCGACTGCTCCACGTTGGTGGGAAGTCCCGTTGAAGGTCCACCACGCTGGACGTCCACCACTACCAGCGGAATCTCGGCCATGACAGCCCAGCCGATGGCCTCGGACTTCAGGGAGATTCCGGGACCACTGGACCCGGTGACCGCCACTCGTCCACCGAAACTGGCACCGATGGCCATGGAGACGGAGGCTATCTCGTCCTCACACTGGATGAAGGATCCGCCATACTTGGGAAGCTCGCGGCGGAGCAACTCCATGATGTCGGACCAGGGAGTGATCGGATACCCCGCGCCGAAGCGGACTCCGGCGGCGATCAGGCCGTAGGCGAGTGCCTCGTTGCCGGCCATGACCACCTGGTCACCTGCCTTCTGCTCTTCGGGGTCGGTCAGGACAAAGGCTTCAAGAACACCTTCGATCGAATACTGGTAACCGGCCTGAAATGCGGCCATGGCGTTGGCGAGCACACTCTCATGCTTACCCTTGAACTTCTCGGTGATCAGCGCCTCCAGTTTCTCCAGATTGAGGCTGAACATCTTGGCGACCAGACCAAGGGCGAAGATGTTCTTTCCCTTGTCACGCGCCGTGCCACCGATCGCCTCCACGGTCAGGCTGGAGATTGGGACACCCACATGATGATACTGCTTCTCCCATTCGGGATTCAGCTCCTCCACATGATCGGAATCATAAATGATCAGGCCGCCTTCCTTGAGGGAGCTGACATGGTTCTCATAGGAGTGCTGGTAGAAGGCGAAGAGCACATCGGCGTCATCGCCGGCACTGAGCACCTCTCCCGATCCCATTCGGACCTGGAAGAT
>CAZKNW010000841.1:356-1234 GCA_964554035.1 uncultured Verrucomicrobiota bacterium | reverse complement strand
AGATCCGGATGAGTATGTGGCAAGGGCTGCGAGGCGGGGGATTCGGAGGTTGGAGTAGTACCCCAAAAAACACCATCGGGTTGCGGATTTGGGGTTTTCTCTATTCGGATTTCCGTGGGTATTTGGGTGCTTCCCTAGTGCAGCATCGGGGTCGGGTTGGGTTGCACGATCAGTTCGGCATCCACGTCCAGGAAGTCATCGAGTCTGCTTCTCGTCTCGTCCTCGTCGATCTCCCGGGCCATCAGCAGGTAGGTGGCGTAGTGGTTTCCTTCGGATTCGACCAGGCTGGCATAGAAGTCTGCCAGTTCCGGTTCCTCCTGCTTCAAACCCTCGGCCAGGATCTGGAACTTCTCGCAACTCCGCCCCTCGATCAGGGCACAGCAGATCAGGTGATCGATGACCTGTTTGTCGCGCCCCTTCCTCATGTGCTTCATCAGGCCTGAGATCCAGGGACTGTGCGCGGCCTGGCCAAACGGGATTCCGCGCTTCTCCATCAGTCCGAGGACCTGCTCAAAGTGCTGAAGTTCCTCGATGGCGATCGCATTCAGTTCCAGCACCTTCTTGTGCAGCTGGGGATAGCGCTCGAGGGTCAGGGCGGTGGTGGCGGCCTTGCGCTCGAGGTGGGCATGGTCGAGCAATACCTGGCTGACGTGGTTCCTCACCATGTCCATCCAGTCGTCACTCACCTTTGCCTTGAACATCAGCATGGGAAGAGTGTTCGGCGAAGCAGGGCAAATGTCCACTGTGGAGAGGGGGCACGGATTTCCGTCCCCTGCCAAGAGTCTGAATCGGGGCTGTCGATACTTCCATAAAATGCGACATGTGGAGGTGGTCAACACGAGCCGGATAGGCTTGAAAAAAGGCCTTCTTGGTGGACA
>CAZKNW010000841.1:0-346 GCA_964554035.1 uncultured Verrucomicrobiota bacterium | reverse complement strand
CCGGCGTCCTGTTTGTTTCGCGGAATCAATGGCATGCCCGGTGCTTGGAGGGATGGGTTCTTGGATTGCCTGACCAGAAAGATCCACTGAATCAATGAAAGGGAATGTCATGAAGAAGCCGCCTCAATATCGAAGGCCGGTTCCCCAGGTAAAGCCGGCCAAACCTGCAGGGCACAAGCGATACATCTACCTGGGTGGGCTGGTCCTGGTCTTTGCCGGAGTCGCCGTGGCCTTGGTGGCCGACGATTCCCGAAAGGTCAGAAAGTCCTCCAACCTTAAGGGAGGATCTTCCGTGCACCTTGAGGTCAAGGATGACTATCCGCCCGTTGGACATGTGGTTCACGTG
>CAZKNW010000840.1:0-1285 GCA_964554035.1 uncultured Verrucomicrobiota bacterium | reverse complement strand
CCCCAAGAACTGGTCCATTGAGAATGAGATGGTTTTCGGCCAAAGAAAGGAAACCATCGATGAAGAAGAAGCATCACACGACCGAGCAGATCATCCGCATCCTGCGGGAAGCTGAAGGCGATCAGATGAAGGCCGAGGAGATCTGCCGCAAGCACAACATCAGTCCGCAGACCTACTACCGTTGGAAGAGCAAGTATGGCGGCATGGACCTCAAGGAGGCCCAGCGCCTGCGGGAGCTGGAGCGGGAGAACGGTGAACTCAAGAAGCTGTTGGCCGACCAGTTGCTCAAGACGAAGGCGTTGGAGATGGCACTGGAAAAAAACCTCTGAGCCCGGAGCGGCAGCGGCGCCTGGCCGATCGGATCAAGGCGCAGCTGTCGTGCTCCGGGCGGGCGCTCTGTCGCTGGCTGGGGATCCACCGCAGCACGCTGCGCTACCGCCCCAAGCCAAAGGCGGACCGCAAAGAGAAGCTGGAAGCGGAGATCGTTCGCATGTCGAAAACGCACCCGACTCTGGGATACAAGAAGATTGCCGGCAAACTGCGCCAGCAGGGCTTCGCGGTGAACAAGAAGCAGGTGCAGCGGGTGCGCCGGGAGGAAGGCATGCAGGTTCCACCACCCAAGCCGCGAATCCGTCGTCGAGGGCTGTCTACAGGCCTTCCGCAGCAGGCCGGGCATCGCAATCATGTGTGGGCGTGGGACTTCGTGAGCGACTATACGCAACGAGGCGGGGCGCTGCGGACGTTCAACCTGGTGGACGAATACACGCGGGAGTGCCATTGCATTCATGCCGACCGCCGAATCCGGGCGACCGATGTCCTGGCGTTGTTGCAGGAGGCGATCGAGCAGCACGGCGCCCCGGAATATATCCGCAGCGACAACGGACCGGAGTTCATCGCCAAGGCGATCCAGCGATGGCTGCGGAAGAACGAGATCAAGACGATCTATATCGATCCGGGCTGCCCATGGCAGAACGGCTACGTGGAGAGCTTCAACAGCCGTTTTCGGGCCGAGTGCCTGAACCGTGAGCTGCTCTACACGCTGAGCGAGAGCCGGGTGGTTTTCGAGGACTGGCGGCAGTACTACAACCGCGAGCGACCACACCGGTCGTTGGACTTGCAAACACCCGAAGAGTTCGCCAAGAAAGTGGGGGTCCAAGGTTCAGCCTGCGGTCGGGCTATGCCCTCCCTCCGGCAGAACCTTGGAAAGAGAAAGCAGAACAAAGACAAACCGAAACCAACGGAAACTGTCTCATTTGCTTTGGGCTAAATCGCGGGGTCCAACCAC
>CAZKNW010000839.1:0-1304 GCA_964554035.1 uncultured Verrucomicrobiota bacterium | reverse complement strand
CCTCTCTCACTACCATGAAAAAAGCAATTACCATGATTTTGGCCGGTGCGTGCCTCGTTGCATCGGTCTCCTCCGTTTGCGCAGCCGACAAGCCTGCCAAGAAACACCCTACAGGATATACGGACACCCCGTTTCTACCTGGTGGCAAGTGGCGTGTTCACGATGACACCCGGCCACGTCCTGAGGTTGTGACTCCGGGAAAGAACAACAGCGCCCCTTCCGACGCGGTCGTGCTCTTCGATGGGAAGGATCTTTCAGGCTGGACCGATGCCAAGGGCAACGCCTCGGGCTGGATCGTTGAGAACGGCTACATGCAGGTCCCACCCAAGGGTACCAAGGGTGGCGGAGACATCTGGACCAAGGGCGAGTTTGGCGACTGCCAGCTCCACATCGAGTGGGCCACACCGGGTGAGGTCGTGGGTGACTCGCAGGGACGCGGCAACAGCGGTATCTTCTTTTTTGGAAAATATGAGATCCAGGTCCTAGATTCCTACGACAACCCATCCTATGCGGATGGACAGGCCTCCGCGCTCTACGGATGGAAGCCCCCCTTGGTGAACGCCTGCCGCAAGCCGGGTGAATGGCAGACCTACGACATCATCTTCGAGGCTCCGCGTTTCAAGGATGGAAAGCTGATCAAGAAGGCCTATGTCACCGTGATCCACAATGGTGTGGTGACCCATCATCGACAAGCCTTGTTGGGAGCATCCGGCCACAAGCGGGTTGCCCAGTATTCTGCCCATGAAGAGAAGGGACGCATCAAGCTGCAGGACCATGGCAATCCCATGCGCTTCCGCAACATCTGGATCCGTAACCTGGACCTGGATTCCAACGAATAATTTTTTCCGGCATTTTGAAAGAAGACCGGCCACCAGCAGGTGGTCGGTCTTTTTGTGTGTGTGGGACATGAGTTCGAAGGGTTGGAGTCCCGCCTTCAGGCGGCTCTGACACACTATCGGGATGGAGCGAAGGCTAAGCCAAAAATCTCAGCACGGTTGCAACACCTCATCCATCCAAACACCCAAACCGCCTGAAGGCGGGACTCCAACCCTTCGAGGGCGAGCACTCCATGGAATGGCACTCCATCTTCTTTTAACTCGAAGATTTTGAAACGCTGGCGGATGGTCATCCTATGACCCCGGAACAAGTCCTTAAGCAGCTCAAGTCCCTTGGCAACGACGGCTACAAGAAGATGTTGATGAACAATTATCGCGTCGAGGAACCTGTCTATGGCGTGAAGATCGGGGACATGAAACCGATCCAGAAGAAGATCAAAAGGAATCATGAGATGGCATTGGCTCTCT
>CAZKNW010000838.1:0-1316 GCA_964554035.1 uncultured Verrucomicrobiota bacterium | reverse complement strand
ATTGCAGCCACCTGACGCCTTCGTTGTAACCGATCACGCCGGTCTCAGCGATGATGGGTGTTTGCTGAAGCAGCAAAGCCAGCAGGGTTGCCCCCACGGTGCCGACGAAGTTTCGATTTCGTGAGGGTGCCATTCTTCCCCCTGTCGCGGCAGGGTTGGAAGTTGGACGAATCATCGCAAAAGCTGAGATGCAAAGAAACGAGAGAAGCAGCGGCAGTTGAAACCACTCGTCCTTCTGCTGTAAGCGGCTGGAGCGTCCCCTTATGCGCGGCATCGGCTCCAGCCCGTTTCGAAGCAGCGAGGGAATGGTTTCGCTGCTGGTCAGTTCCAGGTAGAACCCGTTTCCTACCGTGGCGGTTCGAAGTAGAAGTTCGTCCTGAAGCGCGGAGCGAACGGGGTTTCCCCCGGAGTCGCGAATGTATTCGGACCTTCCGTTGATGGTTTCGGAAAGGAGTGCACCCCGTTGGGTGCCAACGCCCACGCAGAAGATCTTCACCTCAAGGTCCTTGAGGGTTGAAGCGGCCTGTGTGGCGTCGTCATCGTGTTCCTCTCCATCCGAAAATACCACGATGGCCCGGTGTTGTGGACTGTTCAGGTCGAAGGCGGTGCCGGCGATCCGGAGAGCTTCGCCAAGGCGTGTTCCCTGCGTGGGTATGAGTCCAACCTCAAGGAGGTCGAGGGTCTGGCGTACGGCGGAATGGTCATAGGTCAGGGGGCATTGCAGAAAGGCTGTTCCAGCAAAGGGCACAATGGCGACGCGGTCGCCGGGGCAGGAATCGACGAGGCGACCGATGGCCAATCGGCTTCGATCGAGGCGGGAGGGCAGAATGTCCTCGGCGGCCATGGACCTCGAAACATCGACCAGGATCACAATATCACGGGACTCGGTAGTGGCTTCCTGCCAGGCCGTTCCAAGAAAGGGCCTCGCAAGCGAAAGGACAAGTAGTGTGATTGCGAGTAGAAAAAGGCTTCTTCGGAGGCGGCGCCTTGTTCGGTTCTTGCGCAGGATCGGTTCCTCTATGGGCGCCACGTGAGCGAAAATCGTGGCCAGCCTGCGGGATATCCTGTCCGAGATCCAAAAGAGGGTGACGATGGAAATGAGGATGAGCAGCCCTGCAGCAAGGTAGGTGGGATGCACGAATTCCATTGGATGAAAGCCTACAGGTTCAGGGCCTGTCAGGCCAGCCATGGAGCAACGACTTCCCCTGCCACATCGGTCAAGCGGAAGTCGCGGCCCTGGAAGCGATAGGTCAGCTTGAGATGATCCAGCCCGAAACGGTTCAGGAGGGTGGCATGGAAATCATTGATATGGACTG
>CAZKNW010000837.1:0-1332 GCA_964554035.1 uncultured Verrucomicrobiota bacterium | reverse complement strand
AACTCGTCCGCAGATACCAAAAGCCGCAGATTGGGAACAGGATCCGTAGAATCAGGGGTGAATCCGATCACTTTCATCCGAGATATCTGCGGATGCACCTTCCAGCGAAGGCGCCTGTGGCAAATGTGAATGCCCGGGGCTTGAGGTTTTGGGGGAATACCGCATCCTGCGGATTGACCCTAGAACAGTTCTCTTCATGAAAAGGATCATTCAATTCCTGACTCTATCGAGCCTGGCCTATGCAGGCTGCCTGACGCCGCTGATGTCCGCCGATTCGGACTTTCCCTACTCGGACCTGATTCCGAAGGAGGAAACCGGTGTGGCACGCTTCCTCAAGGAGCATCCCGAATTCGATGGGCGCGGCGTGGTGGTGGCCATCTTCGACACGGGTGTGGATCCCGGGGCGGCCGGGCTACAGACGACGACCGATGGCCGGCCCAAGATCATCGACATGGTGGATGCATCCGGAAGTGGCGATGTGGATACCTCGAAGGTCGTGAAGGCGGAAAAGGGCATGATTGAGGGGCTGACGGGGAGGAAGCTGAAGCTGGATGAGGACTGGAAGAACCCCACCGGAAAGTACCACGTTGGAATGAAGCCGGCCTACGAACTCTTTCCCGCCAAGCTGGTTTCCCGGGTCAAGGCCAAGCGGAAGAAGGACTGGGACAAGGAGCAGCGGGCCCTCCTGATGAAGGAACGTCAGGTACTGGCGGACTTCGAGGAGAGTCATCCGAAGCCCAACGATGCCCAGAAGAAGGAGAAGGAGGAACTGGAGAACCGCGTCAAGCAGCTCGTGGCCCTGCAGAAGGGATACAAGGATCCGGGGCCCATCCACGACTGTGTGGTTTTCCATGACGGGATGGTCTGGCGGGCGGTCATTGATACCGACGAGGATGGCGACCTGACCGATGAGAAACTGATGACCAACTACCGGCTTGAGGGGCAGTGGTCGACCTTTGGCCAGTATGACCTGATGAACTTTGCGGTGAACATCTACGAGGAAGGGGACCTGCTTTCCATCGTTGCCGACTGTGGTGCCCATGGTACCCACGTGGCCAGCATCGTCGCCGCCCACGTGCCCGATCGTCCCGAACTGAACGGGGTGGCTCCGGGTGCGCAGATCGTCGCGGTGAAGATCGGTGACACGCGGATGGGCTCTTCTTCCATGGGGACCGGGAGCGTGCGTGGATTGATTGCCGTGGAGCAGAACAACTGTGACCTCATCAACATGAGTTATGGGGGGGCGACCTCCGAGCCCAATGCCGGACGTGTTGCCGGGCTTTACTCGGAGATCGTGAACAAGCATGGGGTGATCTTCGTTGCCAGTGCGGG
>CAZKNW010000836.1:0-1347 GCA_964554035.1 uncultured Verrucomicrobiota bacterium | reverse complement strand
CCAAAAAAGCCCCCAAGCCGATCCCCCATAATCCCCCCACGTGTCAGGTTGGTAGGCAGTGATCGAGCTTGGTGTTTTTGATTGGGATGAGGCTTTGCGGCAATGCCCAGTCTTTAAAGTCTTGAACATTGCGCAGTAGAATAAGGTTTGCTTTATTGAATTTTTCTTTGCGCAGCCGTTTTTCCCAACATTCTTCTTCTTCCGCCCTGGTCTGGACAGTCGGGTTTTCACCTTCCCAATCGACGATCCGGATGGTGGCACCCTTGCGGGCATAGGCTCTGATCGCTTCGTTAATTTGATCATCCTCACCACTCATGCCAAAAAGGATGATGTTTGTAGATTTGGACAGTTTCTCGCAGAATATGTTCCAGTACGCGTTCAAAATAGGCGACTCTTCTATGATACGCCTTTTGAAAGCATGGTGAGTTAGCACTATATGGCCTGGCAGTTTGTGGTTTGCCGGATCCATAAAGTCACCTCGTGTTAGTTTTCGTACATTTTCGTCCATGTCGACGTAGAGGGGCGAGCCATGCAGGTGAAGGTACCACCCTCTATGTTTTTTAGACATTTTATAACTAATTTCCGTTTCCAGTCTGTTGAATTCAAATTGACCGCTGTCGTTACGCGGGCATCCATCAAGCAAACCGTAATTCACGGTTCTAGTGTCGGCAAAAAATGCTTCGTAAAGTAAATCATCATAGTTGGTTGTTGCAATGTGAACTGGCTTGGTCCTTTTATTTATAAAATATATCAAACCTTTGGAAAATTCTGCATCAAGTTTACCTTTATCAGTACCAAGAAATTGAATGGCGACTTGTCTTACATATGTCCGTAGTGCATCTGGAAGTTCGCTCGCTTCTTGGGTTATGTCAGCAAGGATTTTTTGTGTCTCGTCTGATTCAAAAGGCAGCCGTATATCCTCAATTTTCTGTAAAAGCTCGCAAGCAAATATGACTTCTTGAATTGTTTTAAGCTGGCCTTCTTCTTGAGGCCCATCTTGAGTATCATTGTCCTGAAGCGCTAGACTCTTCTGTATTATTGTCTTGTGGTCATCACTCAACCCGTTCTCTTTATTGCCCCAAACGGCTTGCATGGCTGGTTTCAGTTGATAGGCTTCATTATTAATCGACCGGCCCAACCCGTTTCCAAATATAAAAAGTGACTCTGTCATAAAAAAACTCCGCATCTTTCGATACGGAGTTTAAGAGAAAAATTTCCAAAGTAAACTCGCTTAGCGTGTAAACTTCTTGTGCTTCAAACGCTTAGGCTCCAACGCATCTGGGCCGAGGCGTCGTTTTTTGTCTTCTTCATAGGCGCTAAAGTCGCCTTCGAACCATTCGACATGTG
>CAZKNW010000835.1:0-1348 GCA_964554035.1 uncultured Verrucomicrobiota bacterium | reverse complement strand
AGAGACCCTGAAGGGACGTACGCAAAATCCAACGAGGTCTGCCCAACGCATCTGAAGTGGGACGCCTACGGCGAAGCATCCCTACCAATTGGGTAGGGTCCTCTTGCCAAGAGGACCCACTTCAATCCCTTTGGGCTCCATTGGGCTTCATTGGTCATTTGGATTCTTGGGTATTTAAGCAATTCACCACTTGGTTGTTTGGGTCCTTCACCTCTCTCCGCTATCGTCGGATATTTCAACCACGCTTGATACCATGACTCAGTTTCCAGACGAACAAGACAAGGACGGCTCATTTGAGCGTCAGCCAGACGAATTTCGCCATTGGGTGAAGGAACCCGAAGCGGGGCGTTACCATCTCTATGTCTGCAAGGCCTGTCCATGGGCGCACCGGGCTTGGCTGACTCGCAATCTGATGGGACTGGAGGAGGTCATAAGCGTCAACTTCGTCGATCCAATTCGCGATGAAGAGACCGGCTGGGCCTTCCGGGAGGGCGACGGACATGGGCTGGATGATATCGAGAACTTCCAATACCTGTCCGAGGCCTACAGGAAAACGAACCCGAATTTCAAAGGGCGCATCACCGTGCCGGTGCTGTGGGACAAGAAGGAGAAGCGCATCGTCAACAACTCCGAGGACGACATCATCGAGATGTGGGCAGGCGTGTTCAAGCCGCTGGCCGGGCATCCGGTCGATCTCTTCCCTGAGGACCTCAAGGACGAGCAGGCCGCGCTGAGCCAACTCATCTATGAAGACGTCAACAATGGTGTCTACGAAGCAGGTTTCGCGAGCACCCAGTCTGCCTATGAGGAGGCCTTTGCGAAACTGTTCGATGCACTCGAGAGTCTTGAAGCGCGCCTCTCCGATGGCCGCGATTACCTCTTTGGTGAGCGTATCGTGGAAACCGATTACCGTCTCTTCTGCACGCTTGTGCGCTTTGATGTGGTGTATTTCGGCCATTTCAAATGCAACAAGAAGCGGATCTGCGACTACCCGAATCTTCAGGCTTATCTGGAACGCATTTACCACAGTCCCGGTGTTTCCGAGACGGTCAACTTCGACCATATCAAGCGCCACTACTACTACACCCACGACGACATCAACCCTACGCGCATCGTCCCGGTCGGCCCTTCCCTGGACTGGGCCTAGAAGTCATCTATTTTCTCACGGAGGCACGGCTTGTCCCGCAGAAGCGCGGTGGCGCAGAGCTATTACGTAGAATCGGATGTGAATCCGATCACTTCACAATCCACCGCGAAAAAAAATGATCCCATTCACATGGGATTCTACCCTCTCGCATCTGACGTGGGACACCTTCGGCGATGCGACCTTACCAATTAGGTAGGGTCC
>CAZKNW010000834.1:0-1351 GCA_964554035.1 uncultured Verrucomicrobiota bacterium | reverse complement strand
GGTGAACTCTACTCCGCCCCGAACATCCGTGAGCCAATCACCGCAGGCACCTGCCAAATCACCGGGGACTATGACCAGCGCGAGGCAATTTCCCTGGCCAACGCCCTGGAGAACCCACTGGAGGCTCCAGTGAAGATTCTTGAGGAACGGAGCACGGATCCCTCTCTGGGTGCCGAATCCATCCATGCCGGTTTCAATGCCACCATCATGGGCTTCATCGCCGTGATCGTCTTCATGCTCGTCTACTACCTTGCCAGCGGCATGATCGCGAACATCGCCCTGCTTCTGAACCTGGTCATCCTACTGGGAGTCTTCTGCTCGATCGACGCGACGCTGACCCTTCCCGGTATCGCCGGCATCCTGCTCACGGTCGGCATGGCCGTGGACGCCAACGTGCTGATCTTCGAACGTATTCGTGAGGAATCCGAGGCCGGCAAGTCGCTCAAGGGCTCCGTCAAGGCGGGCTACGACAAGGCGTTCAGCACCATCTTCGACGCCAACATCACCACCCTGATCGCGTCCGTGATCCTGATCTATCTCGGCACGGGCCCCATCAAGGGATTCGGTGTGACGCTGACCATTGGTATCCTGGTTTCCATGTTCACCGCACTGTTCGTGACCCGCCTGATCTTCGAGATCCTGGTGGACAAGGGCATGTTGAAGAAGATCTCCATGCTGCAGTTCGGTTTTCTCTCCAACACCGCCTGCGATTTCATCAAGTATGCCAAGCCGGCATTCATCGCCTCATGGCTGCTCGTGGCAGTGGGCGTCGGATACGGCTTCGTCCGGGGAACGGATGCCATGGGCATTGACTTCCGCGGTGGCGACGCGGTCGTCATGAGCTTCAAGCAGGAGATCGGCAGTGGCGAACTCACCAAGGCCGTGGAGGACCTGGGACTGGGCACGCCACAGGTCCAGTATCAGAAGAGCATGCTGGATGACTCCGCCACCCTCCAGATCCTGACAGAGCACGACATGGGGCCGAAGGTCCTGGATGGAGTGCAGGCAGCTTTTCCAGATGCTGGTTTCGAGTCCCTGGGAATCGAGAGTGTGGGACCCTCGATCGGAGCCGAGATCCTTAGGTCGGCACTGGTCGCCATCCTCCTCGCCCTCTTCGGCATCCTGGTCTACGTGGCCTTCCGCTATGAATTCTCCTTCGCCATTGCCGCCGTGATCGCCACCTTGCATGACCTTTTCATGACCATGGGCTGGTTCTTCCTGACGGGCCGCGAACTGAATGCCCCCATCGTGGCGGCCATCCTCACCATCATCGGTTTCTCCATCAACGACACGATCGTCATTTTTGACCGTATCCGCGAGGACCTGAACATGGGTGCGAAAGGCAGCTTCC
>CAZKNW010000833.1:0-1432 GCA_964554035.1 uncultured Verrucomicrobiota bacterium | reverse complement strand
TCATGTTCGCATTGCTTGCCATCAGGAAGAGCCCTGGAAAGCATTGGCTTTGGCTGCAGGATCTCGCCATTCCCGGCGTAGCCGTGATTCTCCTCTTTGTTGCAGGGATGGGACGTGTCACATCCAGGCCTGAGGCAGAGAAGGTCCTGAAGATTGCCCTGGTCCAACCCAGCATTCCCCAGACGGTCAAATGGGATGAAGCCGCCAATGAAAAGGCCTTCAGCAAGGTTCTGGACCTTTCCCGCCTCGCCCTCTCGACCAGACCCGATCTCCTCGTATGGCCGGAAGCCGTTACTCCCGGTCTGCTGCGTTTTGACCGAAAGCTCTATGAGGAAGTCACCGGCCTCGCGGAACAGGAAAAGGTTTGGATCCTCCTCGGCGCCGACGACGCCGAGACCATTCCGGAAAACGCGGGTCAGCCCGACAAGCCACAGGTCCGCTATTTCAACAGCGTCTTTTCAGTCAGTCCCAAGGGAGTGATCGAAGAGACCTACAGGAAGCAGAGGCTCGTGATGTTCGGGGAATACATCCCCCTTGTGAATGCCCTCCCCTTCCTGAAATGGTTTTCTCCGGTCGGCAGCGGATTTACCCCGGGAACCGCAGCCGGGGACTTCACTTTCTCGGAACCTGACTTCAAGGCCACCACCCTGATCTGCTTCGAGGATGCCTTCCCCCTGCTGGCTAGGGCCGCCGTCACGGCGGAAACCGACCTGATCATCAACCTTACCAACGATGGTTGGTTCGGTGAAAGCGCCGCTCAATGGCAACATGCCGTCACCGCGGCCTTCCGGGCGGTCGAAAACGGAATCCCCCTTGTGAGGAGCACCAACAACGGCCTGACCTGCTGGGTCGATGCCCATGGAAATGTCCATGAGGTCTACTTCGGCGATTCCGAAGATGTCTATGCCGCCGGCTTCAAGGTGGCCACCATTCCGCTTCGCAGGACTCCAAGGACCCTTTTCCACAGATACGGAGACTGGTTGGGCACCTGCTGCTTTCTCATGACATTCCTCCATCTGGCCTTCAACATGGTTCAGGAAATCAGGGCAAGAAGGAACAGGATGCCCAAGGCCTGAATTCACAATGCCAAAACCCTCCGTCAGCATGGACGACCTCTTGGGACTCAGCCAGACGCTCGAGTCCGACGCCGAGCTGCCGCTGGCCGAGATCCAGGAGCGCGACACCGGGTTCAGGAACCAGATCACCGATCCCGAAATGGATCCGGTGGAATTGCTGATCACCTGGGAGGCACATGCCCGCTCGGATGCCCCCAACCGCAGCACCCTGAAGAGGTCCCTGGGGCTGGGACTCTTGCTGACCTTCGTCATGAGCTTCATCGCAGGGATCACTTCCGGCATGGGCCTCTTCCATTATGACGGAACCCATCCCATCAACCTTCTCCCTCCACTGGCCACCGTCCTCCTGATACAGG
>CAZKNW010000832.1:0-1454 GCA_964554035.1 uncultured Verrucomicrobiota bacterium | reverse complement strand
CACTAGCCGTACCAAGCTGAGGTTAGTAAAGTCCGTCAAACTGGAGCAAGACGGACATGAAGAAGAGCAGATTTTCCGACGAACAGATCATTGGCTTTCTCAAACAGGCCGAGGCTGGTATGCCAGTCAAGGAACTGTGCCGCAGTGGCGGGTTCAGCGATGCCACGTTTTACAAATGGCGAGCCAAGTACGGTGGCATGGAGGCATCCGACGCATCCAAGCTGCGGGGTTTGGAATCCGAGAACGCCAAGCTCAAGAAATTACTGGCCGAAGCCCACCTTGACATCCATGCGCTCAAGAGCGTGTTCGGGGTAAAGCACTAGCCCCACAGGCCAAGCGTGAAGCGATTCGCAAGATGATCGAACTGTTTGATCTCTCCGAACGCCGAGCATGCCGTCTTGTGGGGCTAAGCCGGGACAGTTATCGTCATGAGCCTGAAGCCAGTGCTCAGACGCAAGCTCTGTGCGGCCGCATTGTGGAGATCGCACATCAACGTCGCCGCTTTGGCTATCGTCGGGTCCACGACCTGCTGCGACCAGAGTTTCCAGGTGTGAATCACAAGCGGGTGTATCGGCTTTACCGTAACGCCAATCTGGCCGTTCGCAAGCGCAAGAAGGCCAAGCGCCCCATGCATGAGCGTGTGCCGCTGCAATTGGCCACACGAGTGAATCAGGTGTGGAGCATGGACTTTGTATCCGACAGCCTGAGCAGCGGTCGTCGACTGAAGTATTTGACGGTGGCAGATGATTTCAGCCACGAGTGCGTTGATATCGCTGTTGATTACGGGATCTCAGGTCAGTACGTCACGAGGTTGCTGGATCAGGCAGCACTGTTTCGAGGCTACCCACAGGTGGTCAGAACAGACAACGGACCGGAATTCACAAGTCGAGCGTTTCTGGCTTGGGCGCAAACCCATGGCATTCGCCACATCTTGATCCAACCAGGACGCCCCATGCAAAACGGCTACATCGAGAGTTTCAACGGCAAGTTCCGAGACGAACACCTCAACGAGCACTGGTTTCAAACACTGCAGCAGGCACGTGTAGCGTTAGCCAGTTGGCGACAGGATTACAACGAGATCCGGCCGCATAGCAGTTTGGGTCGGATACCTCCGGCTCAATTCGCACAGCAACACCGCTTATCAGCAAGCAGTGATGCTGTTTCATCAACCATCAAAATCGATTAACCTTGAACCGGACTTGCTACTTTTAAATGGTATGGCTAACGGGGGCAGGTCAGAACCAATTCTTGGTTGGCTTTCCCGGCGCGATAAAGCTGATATGAACACCGCGCGTGTAAGCCCATTCGCCAAGGATCTTTCCCGCAAATTCTGGCCCGTTGTCCGTTGTAATCGATAACGGTACGCCTCCCAGATCGGGTTCTAGGAATGGGATATAATTTAATAAGCCTAACCGGGTGGCCACTCGTAAACCGGTGAAAGATTATATGAATCA
>CAZKNW010000831.1:0-1504 GCA_964554035.1 uncultured Verrucomicrobiota bacterium | reverse complement strand
TATGGATATGATGAAGAGGTGATCGATGCCCTGACGAGGGCACTCAAGCACCCAAGCCAGTTTGTCCGGACCCAGGCGGCCTCCAGTCTCGACCCGGCGATTCAGGCCGGACACGTGGGCGCCAGGAATGCCATGGAGGCGTTGTTGGATGATCCGGTCCGCAGTGTAAGGGTCAACGCAGCATGGGCCTTGCGGGACGAGATCGAACTCCAATCGACAGCTGGAAAGGATCTTCTGCACTACCTGGATTTCAATGGAGACCAACCGGCAGGTGCCATGCAGCAGGGTGCCTTCTGGCTGGATCGAGGAGACGTGTCAAAGGCTCTCGGCTATTACCAGAAATCTGTGAAGTGGGATCCCAACTCGCCTCCCATGCGCCATGAACTCGCGGTTGTTCTCAGCATGGCAGGAAGGACCATGGAGGCCGTGGCGCAGCTTGAGGAGGCTATGCGCCTGGATCCCAATGAGGCAGAATACCCCTACAAGCTTGCGCTTGCATGGAATGAGCTCGGAGACCTTGCCAAGACCATCGCGTATCTGGAGAAGGCGGTCTTCATCAATCCACGGCACCCGAGGGCCTGGTACAACCTTGGCATAGCGAGGAACTCGACAGGAGACATGCAGGGAGCTGTGGAGGCGCTATCACGCGCTGAGTCCATTTCACCGGAGAATCCGGAATATCCCTATGCTCGGGCGACCATTCAATTGCAGGCTGGTAACCGGGAAGAAGGCCTGCAGGCATTGAGACGGGTCCTTGAGCTGGCCCCGAACCATCCGGGGGCGAATCAGATCCTCAGGCAGGTAGGTGGCTTCTAGATCGCGGAACTATTCCTGGACCGGAATCGTGTCATGGAGGCCAACGATATAGGTGATGTCGGCATCCAATGCAGAGGTCTTGAATTCCTCGCCCCCCAGTTCGGAAAGAAGAGGAAACCCGGTTTCGTAGCCTGCATCGCCGGGATAGAGGACACGCCCTTCTCCGCTTGGATCATCGACGCGATCAGCACCATGGCGTGATTCCGCGTTGAAGATGTTCCGGATGCGGACGGACACAACCACATCCCCTTCCTTTAGCCCGAAATCCGAAAAGTCATAGGCCACCGAATTGACGTTGTGGTCGGCGTCATATGCGGCCTTGAACTGATACCGTGGATAGCTGTAGTGACGCTCCCCCTTCTTTCGGATCGCAAGTGTGAAGCCTTCGTAGCTTCCACTCTCGTAGACGACCAGATCCGGGCCGGGTTTGTTTTCCAGGCCCCATCCGATCTGATATCGGGTCCGTTCCCTAGGGCCGGCATCCGCCTGGCGCCTCCCACCGGCATCCGCTGCGGATCCCCTCAGTTCGCCTGTTGCCGAACCTGCTCCGCCCACAACACCGGGGTTGTATCCGGGCTGCTTGAGCAATTCCTCCCTGAGTGCGGATCCCCGGCCACTCTGGAGCTTCAGAAGCAGGTCGGGGCCTCCGTCCTCACCAGAGATGTTTCGCAGGTCGCTGTGCCCCCAG
>CAZKNW010000830.1:0-1505 GCA_964554035.1 uncultured Verrucomicrobiota bacterium | reverse complement strand
CATTTCAACACCAGAACCGCCCCTTGTACAACCCTGAATGTCGATTGGCCCTAGGAAGGCAGGAAGGAAGGAATCTTTCTTGGACTGACTTCTCGGATAACACAGGGAAATCGAAGAGGACCTACTCGAACTGAATGATCGTTGCCCAGGCCACATGAAAAGCAGGTTGTTCGCCTGGGCTTTCCTTGTAGTGCCCTATTCCCAATATGCAGGTATCCCCAGTCGCAAAACCTTCAAATTCACCGGAGCCCGGATTTGGACTGAGAGTCGAAGAGTCGATGGAGTGTTGCTCCTTGAGGGGATCAAAAACGGCTGAGAACTGGCCCTTGCCAGCTTGGATGATCTGAATGGAGTTGCATGTGAGATCCTTGTTTTCGCCCGATAGCCGCGGCTGTAGTTGAGAGGTATCGACCACCAAACCCATTGTGGGTGGCACGGAATAGGTCTGTGGATCTTCTTCCGGTAGCGCGGCTCCCTGGTTGTGAGCCATGTCGACGGAGATAATCGGGTATTCCGAAGGCTCATCGATAGGAGGTGCTCCAACTTCTGATTCCGGGCTTTCGTTACAGCTCGAAAACAAAATTGAACCAGTGAAGAGCAGGGAAATCGTCAAACGAAAATTCATGGTCTTTGAATTCCTTACTTCCTTACTTCCTCATTCAACTACTTCAGGTCGTAGCACCGGACTCCGTCTTCATGCCTTAGCAGGAGTTTGCCATCGGAGATTGCGGGTGAGGGGCACCAGAGGGCGCGGAGTTTGGCTTTGGCGAGTTCCTGGTTTGCTTCCGGTGTGGCCTTGAGCATGAGGAGGTCATTGCCGTTGTTGCCAAGGACGAAGATCTTTCCGTCGGCAAGGATGGGGGATGAGATATTGGAGCGCAGCTTGCGGCTCCACTTGATCTCGCCACTGTCCGCATCGACGCACATGTGGTTGTCTGCGCCCAGCAGGTAGACGTGACCCTCATAGACGATCGGGCTGGTCTGGGTGCGGCGTGCATCCAGGACATGCGACCAGAGGACCTTGGCACCTTTTTCGGAAAGACGATAACCGCTCAGTCCGAGCTTGGTCTGCTTGGAATAGACGGCCATGAAGTCGCCACTGATGGACGGGGTGGAATCGCCGCCACCGGGGGCGGTCCAGATGATCGAACCGTCCTTGGGGTGAACGCAGGCAAGGTCCTTTCCGGAATTGCAGATCAGGTGGCTGGAACCTTCATGGTTCCAGACCGCGGGAGAAGTGCTCTTTCCGGTCACCTTCTTCTGTTCCCAGGCGAGGCTGCCATCCGAGAGCCTGAGGGCGGTCAGGGTGGGGGCCACGAAAAGGACGAGGTCATCCGGATTGGAATCCGAGGCGGGCAGCACCATGGGGGAGGTGGCCGGGCCCTTGGCGGTCAGGGGAGTGGACCAGAGGATCTTGCCATCGATGGCATTCACGCAGTAGGCATGGCTGCTGCCGAGCGCCACGACCTTGTCCCCAAAGACACAAGGCGTGGATGAGGAACCAC
>CAZKNW010000829.1:0-1506 GCA_964554035.1 uncultured Verrucomicrobiota bacterium | reverse complement strand
CCATTCCTGTCACGGCGATGCGCGGGCTTGTGCCCTCGCCCACCCGTTTCCTGAAAGGAGCGGCTTCTTCCGGAACGGCAAAAAGGATCAATGGTCGGGCTTCAACTGACATGCGTGTCGTGAGCTTCCGGATTGGGAATGGATCGATCCAGAAAATTTGTGCCTTGAGGGAGGAATGTCCGAATTTCACAAACCAAACCGGCATCGAATCCATACATTCACGCCATCCATGAAACCCGGGGTTTCCGCCCTGATTTTACAACACCGAAGTATTTTATGAGTACCGCATTCAGAAGATTCAGCGCAGCCCTCCTGCTTCTGGCCACCCTCCAGGCAGGATTCTCCCAGACCGCGGAATGGATCTGGTCCAAGGAGATGACCGGCACCCAGACCATTTATCTAAGGAAGCAATTTCCCAAGGTGAACAACCGAGTTGGCGCCGCCCGGCTCTATGCCAGTTGCGACAATATCATGACGGTCTTCGTCAACGGCAAGAAGGTCATGAGCAGCAGCAGTTGGGAAAATCCCGAGTATGCGGAAGTCCTTCCCCACCTCACCAAGAACGGGCCCAATGTCATCGCCGTTCAGGCCAAGAATGCCGGTGGAGCCGCCGGCTTCCTTGCCAAGCTCAAGCTTGAGAGCGACCGCCAACCCGAAACCATTGTCTCGGACACGAGCTGGAAGGTTTCAACCAAAGCGGAGCAGGGCTGGCAGAATCCGAATTTCAACGACTCCAAGTGGGAATCCGCCGTTTCCCAACACAAACTCGGCCAGGGCCCATGGGCTCGCGCCGTGAATGCCAAGACTCTGGAGGCGGGAAGCAACCTCCGAAAGCCCCAGTCCACTCCGGTGGAGCAGATGAACATCAAGGAGGGTTTCAAGGTGGAACTGGTCTATGACGTGCCAAAGGAGGAACAGGGTTCCTGGGTGGCCATGACCGTGGACGACCAGGGACGCCTCATCGCCTCCGACCAGTATGGCGCCCTCTACCGCGTCAAACTTCCCAAATCCGGTAAGGCCAGCGACAAGGACGTCGAGAAGATCGACATCGACATGGGACACGCGCAGGGACTGCTCTGGGCCTTTGACAGCCTTTACGTCGTCGTCAACGACAAGGCCCACGGGGGCCGCGGACTCTACCGGCTTCAGGACACCAACAATGACGACAAGCTGGACTCCAAGAAGCTGTTGAAAAAATTCGAGGAAACCGGCGGTGAGCATGGCCCCCACGCGGTGGTGCTGGGACCTGAAGGAAAGTCACTCTACATCGTGGTCGGCAACCAGACTGCCCTCCCGGAATACAACGTTTCACGAGTTCCCGAGGTCTGGGGCGAGGATCTGCTCCTGCCCCGGATCTACGGACGTGGTTTCATGAAGACTGCCACGGCACCAAGAGGCTGGATCGCGAAGACCGATCCCGAAGGCAAGGATTGGGAGATCATCGCAACGGGGTTCCGAAATGAAACGACGCCGCCTTCAACCGCGCAGGCGAGCTCTTCACCTACG
>CAZKNW010000828.1:0-1506 GCA_964554035.1 uncultured Verrucomicrobiota bacterium | reverse complement strand
AGGGGCGCAACTATCTCGTCTACCAGGACCACACCGCATGGAGAGGTGGCAACCTCAAGTATGTGGAGCTGGACGAGGAGCTCAATCCGGTTGGGGCGGGTGGGAAGAGGCATGTGCTGATGGATCCTGATCCTGGTCCTCCTCTTAATGATCGCTACAGGGGCAGTGAGTTCTACATCGAAGGCAACCGGATCTACCTCTATTCCAGTGGGTCGCAAAAGCCCCGCATCATCTTCTACTGCACCACGGACGCGGTGCCGGATGGCTCCAGCACGATCGGGCGCCTCGATGGGATGGGAAATTGATCCGTGACACCGGGATCAGGTGGGCCATAACTGGTGCACCGATGAAGAAATTCCTTTCGTTCCTCTTGCTGCTTCCCTGGCTGGGTTCGCTCCAGGCTGCAGACCGTCCCAATATTCTTTTCATCTTCACCGACGACCATGCCCTGAAGGCGATCTCGGCCTATGGTGGTCCGCTTGCGGGGTTGGCACCCACCCCGAACCTGGATCGCATTGCGAACGGGGGCATGCGCTTCGAGCATTGCCTGGTTTCCAATTCCATCTGCGCGCCCTCCCGGGCCGTGGTGCTCACCGGCAAGTATTCCCATCTGAACGGCCTGAAGACCAACAAGGACACCTTCGACGGATCCCAGCAGACAGCCCCCAAGCTGCTCAGGGCAGGTGGTTACCAGACGGCCATCGTGGGAAAGTGGCACCTGAAGTCGACGCCCACGGGATTCGATCATTTCGAGGTGCTGAAGGGGCAGGGGCAATACTACAACCCGATGCTGATCACGAATGGCAAGAACGTGAAGCACGAGGGCTACACCACCGACATCATCACGGATCAGGCACTGAAGTGGCTGGATCAAAGGGATGGCGAAAAGCCCTTCTTCCTGATGTGCCAGCACAAGGCACCCCATGGACGATGGGAGCCGGCCCTGCGTCATCTGGAGACCTTTCAGGATGTGAAGTTCCCGGAACCGCCCACCCTCTTCGATGATTATTCAGGTCGCTCCGCCGCCGCTGCCGGACACAAGATGGGCATTGCGGATCATATGGGTCCGCATCGGCTGATGCTCGAGTATTCCAGCAAGTTCACCCCGGAACAGTTGAAGGTCTTCGACGGCCATTACCGTCCCCTCAACGAGGAGATGCAGGCCACGGTCATGGACAGTCAGCAAAGGACCCGCTGGAACTATCAGCGCTACATGAGGAACTACCTGCGCTGTGTGAAGGCCGTGGATGAGAACGTGGGCCGCTTGCTCGACTATCTCGACGAGAAGGGACTGGCTGACAACACCGTGGTGATCTACAGCTCCGATCAGGGATTCTGGCTTGGGGAGCACGGTTGGTTCGACAAGCGTTGGATGTACCAGGAGAGCCTGCATACGCCGTTGATGGTTCGCTGGCCGGGAGTGACGAAGGCCGGGAGCGTGAATGAGGACCTCGTTTCCAATATGGATTTTGCGGAGACCTTCCTTGAGGTGGCGGGGCTGAAGGT
>CAZKNW010000827.1:0-1508 GCA_964554035.1 uncultured Verrucomicrobiota bacterium | reverse complement strand
TACCTTTGCTGTTACCTGCTCACGGAAGCCGCTGTTCACCAGGCCCGGGCGGCAGCCACCATCCGGTTCAACCGGGACATTCGCCCCATTCTTTCAGACAACTGCTTCCAATGTCATGGCCCGGATGGGGGCGACCGCAAGGCGGCTCTAAGACTCGACCTCTGGTCTGAGGATCTTGAAAAGGACGGTATTGTCGTTCGCGGCAAGGGTTCCGAAAGCGAACTCTGGAAACGGATCACCACCCATGACCAGGACGACCGCATGCCACCCGAGGAATCCGGAAAGTCGGTTTCCAGCGTTGAGGCGGAACTCTTGAAACAGTGGATCGACGAAGGGGCGCACTATGAGGGTCACTGGGCCTACATCGCACCGGTCCGGCCGGAGATTCCCTCCGTCAAGGACACCTCCTGGCCGATCAACCCGATCGACTTTTTCATTCTTTCCCGGCTCGAACAGGCAGGTCTGAAGCCCTCCCCCGAGGCAGACAAGGCCACTCTGGCCCGTCGCGCCTCTTTCGACCTCACCGGGCTCCCTCCCTCCAAGGCAATCCTATCCTCGTTTCTCAAGGACGCGTCACCGGAAGCTTTCGGCAACCTGGTTTCGCAACTGATCAACCAGCCCGCCTACGGCGAGCGCATGGCGATCCAGTGGCTCGACCTCGTGCGCTTTGCCGACACCGTAGGCTATCATGGAGACCAGCCCTACAGCGTCTGGCCCTTCAGGGACTACGTGATCGAGGCCTTCAACGAGAACCTGCCCTTCGACGAGTTTACCCGCGAGCAACTCGCGGGCGATCTGCTTCCCGATCCGACACGCAGACAACTGATCGCCTCAGGCTACAACCGGCTCAACATGATCACCGCCGAGGGTGGCGCGCAGGACAAGGAATACCTTGCCAAGTATGCCGCCGACCGCGTTCGGACCACGAGCACCACCTGGCTGGGGGCCACCATGGGTTGCTCGGAATGCCACGACCACAAGTTTGACCCCTACACCATGAAGGACTTCTACAGCATGGAGGCCTTCTTTGCGGACCTCGATGAAAAGGGCTTTTATGGAGGCGCCAACCGCGATGGGCGCTGGGGTCCCATGATCCAGCTCAAAAGCGAGGAGGACCTCGCAAAGTTGAAGGAGTTCGAGGACAAGATCGCCGCCCTGAAGCACGAGTTGAACAACTCAAGCGAATCCATCCAGAAGGCACAGGAGGATTGGGAGGAGCATCTTCGCAAACTGGATTCCACCCACCAGCTCAAGTGGGTCCCCATTCGCCCGACCAAAGTCTCCTCCGAACCGGAGATGCCCATCCGCGTCCAACGACTGGGGGGGATCCTACCGGCGACCAACCGCATGGAGAACGCCAACTTCACCGTGACGCTTGAGTCCCACCGCAAGGAGATCACCGGCCTGATGCTCGAGGTCCTGCCCAATGGAGAAAAGGACAAGAAGCGCATGGGGCTGGGAAGTGGCAACTTCATCCTGACGGCGTTCGAGGTCCATCGGGTCGATGA
>CAZKNW010000826.1:0-1516 GCA_964554035.1 uncultured Verrucomicrobiota bacterium | reverse complement strand
GCCACCGTGGCTTCGAGATGCATCATCATGCGGCCCAGGACATCCAGCGCGCCATCCGGTTGCTTCGTTCCCGGGCAGGGGAACTTGGGATTGATCCAAGGAGGATCGGAGTCATCGGGTTTTCTGCGGGTGGCCACCTGACTGCAATGGCCTCGACCAACCACCGTCCTGAACATCGGCTCTACGAAGCCATCGATGCGATCGATAAGGAGAGCGGCCGTCCGGACTTCGTGGCGATGGTCGCACCCGCCTACCTGACGATGCCGATCCCGTCCTCCGATCTGGATCCCAACCTCCGGCTGGATTCCATCTCGATCCGCGAGACCCCGCCGACCTTCATCACCTCCGCCGTGACCGACAAGTTCACCATCGGTTCGCTGCACTACGCACTCCACCTGAGGGAGCGACGTGTCCCGGTCGAGCTGCACATCTATGAAAAGGGCGGGCATGCCGAGGGTATCCATGAAGGTACCGACAACCAGTGGCCGCGCATGTTCCGGGACTGGCTCGAGAGGCGTGGGATCATTGAGGCGGATGCCAAACCTTGAGGTTGTCGGCATGACTCACTGCGTAAGAAGTTGGGGCGAGACGCCCCAATAACCGGCAGGCGGGACGCCAACCACCACGTTTTTTCAGGAATGCACCCTAAGCCGTGGTGGTCCCGCAGGCGCGGGATTTCGCTCTCATTCGCTTTGTTTTCACACAGGCCCTTAAGGCCGATTGTTCTGGTTGCTACCCGGTGACTGGGGTTTCTTTCTGCCCGTGCCTAGACCGAACTCCAATCCCGCTGAAAGCATCGTGAGCAACCTGCTCGCGTGGTATCGCGGGAATGCCCGGGATCTGCCCTGGAGAAGGACGCGGTCGCCTTACGGCATCTGGGTCTCGGAGATCATGCTTCAACAGACGCAGGTGAAGACGGTGATCCCCTATTGGAACCGTTGGATGGAGCAGCTCCCGGATGTTGCCTCCCTTGCCAACGTTCCCGAAGCACGGCTGCTCAAGCTTTGGGAGGGGCTGGGTTACTATCGTCGGGCCAGGAATCTCCAGAAGGCGGCATTGTTCATCATGGAGGAGATGAAGGGGAGGTTTCCCAGGGAGCATGATGAGATCCTCAAGCTACCGGGTGTCGGGCGTTACACGGCCGGTGCCATTTCAAGCATCGCCTATGATCGTCCGGAAGCCCTCGTGGATGGCAATGTGATCCGGGTGCTTTCGAGGCTCTTCGCGAAGGCTGGTGATCCGAAGTCGAAGGAAGTGGGCGAATGGTTCTGGTCAAAGGCAGGTGAACTCGTTGCAGAGGCGAATGCAACACGCCGTGGAAGACAACGTCCTTGCTCGGATTTCAACCAGTCCCTGATGGAACTCGGAGCAACGATCTGCACGCCCGCCAAACCCTCCTGCTTGATTTGTCCAGTCCGGGGATTCTGTGAAGCCCAGCGGAAGGGAATGGCGGACCGGTTTCCGGAGACGGCGAAACGTGCGGAGGCCACGGAAAGGCTCTATGCAGGGGTGGTCG
>CAZKNW010000825.1:0-1527 GCA_964554035.1 uncultured Verrucomicrobiota bacterium | reverse complement strand
GCCGGAGCCATTCGGCCCGAGCAGTCCGAGAACCTCACCACGGCGCACCTCGAAGTTGACGTTGTTGACAGCCTTGGCCTTGGGGCGTCCCCAGAAGTCCTTGAAGACCTTGGTCAGGCCACGGACGGCCACCACCACATCTTCATCCGACGAGCGGCTGGCGGCGGCGGCTTCGGGTTCCTTGTCACTTATCTGGTCGAGGACCGTGCTCATGATGTTTCAGCTTTCTATGCGGGATTCGGGGCCATTTCAGGCGTTCCCTGAGGGGTGTCCTGACCGCCCTTGTTCTCGGGTTCCTTCATGAAGGGCTCCAACTCCTCACCCTGGCGGACCAGGCGTGCGCTGTTGAAGACCACCATCAGTGAGCCGGCATTGTGCATGATGGCGGCAACGATCGGATTCACGAATCCAAGCGCCGCAAGCAGCAGGCCGCCGACGATGAAGAAGACTCCGAAGAGGAAGTTCTGGTTGATGACCGCACGGGTCATCCTTGAAAGGCGGACGAGGAACGGCAGACGACGAAGGTCGCTGTTCATCAATGCAATGGTCGCACTGTGGATGGCGACGTCACTGCCGGCAGCACCCATGGCGATGCCGATGTCACCCGCGGCCAGGGCCGGGGCGTCATTCACGCCGTCACCCACGACCGCCACGCGGTAGCCACGCTTCTTGAGCTTCTCCACGTTCTGCACCTTGTGCTGGGGAAGACACTCCGCCATGACCTCCTCGATGCCGATCTCGGCACCAACGCGATCCGCAACCGGAGTCAGATCACCCGAGACAATCGCCATGCGGCGCACACCCGCCTCGGAAAGATCCGCAATGGATTCCTTCGCCTCCTTGCGGGTTTCATCCTGAAGTCCGATCCATCCGATGAACTGCCCATCAACGGCTACGTAGAGGCGACTGACGCCTGCCTCATCCTCCTGCTGCACCTTCTGCTTGAAGGTGTCGGCGATGTTGTTGTCCAGCAGCCACTGGGCACGACCCACCACCACCTTCTGGCCGTCGACCGTGGCATGAATGCCCCGCCCGGCCGTTTCCTTGAAATCCTCGGGCTCCACCAGAGGAAGCGAAGCCTCCTGGGCGATGTCCTGAAGTGCACGTGCGGTCGGATGGTTGCTGTATTTTTCAGCGGAGGCAGCCAGCTTGAGCAATCTGGCAGGCTGGACACCATCCACAGGGGAAAGTCGTGATACCGCCAGTTTGCCGGTGGTCAGGGTGCCGGTCTTGTCAAAGACGAAGGCGTTGATCTTTGCAGCAGCCTCGATGTCGCTCACATTCTTGATGAGAATGCCCAGACGGGCGGCAGCCGAAAGGGCGGCCACCATCGCGGAAGGCGTCGCGAGGATGAAGGCACAGGGACAGGATACAATCATCACGGCCACGACACGCTGGATGCGGTCATCCAGGGTCAGGTGCCCGGTGAAGGCCCAGACGATGGCACTGATCACCAGCACGAGCGGGGTGTAGTAGCTCATGTACTGGTCAATGATCCGCATGATGGGAAGCTTGGTCTTTTCCGCA
>CAZKNW010000824.1:0-1554 GCA_964554035.1 uncultured Verrucomicrobiota bacterium | reverse complement strand
AATAGAGCGAGATCTCCCCAACGTAGTTGCCATAACTGCAAACGAGAAGGTCCTCCTGCCCATCCCCATCGAAATCAGCGACATCCACCCAGGTCGAACGAGGAATCTCCTCCAGCAGAACGGCAGGCGTCGCTCCCTCCTTCTGGGACATTTTCACGATGTGCCCCACCAGCTTGTCGGTCGGCAGGTGGTTTCCGATCAGGCACAGGACGTCCCCATCAGGCCTCGCAACGCGCTTCACCGGGGCCGAATGCACCAGGGTCTCCCTGATGAATTTCCCCTGGGCATCGAACTCGGCCAGCGACGGAGGGATGTCGGTCCGGCCGATGTAAAGCTTCCCCCTTTCCTCATCGATATCCACAAGGGTGGTCATCGGGGAATGGCGTTTTTCGAGGGTCATGGACCTGAAGAGGTCGGTCTTGCCCTCGACAACCACGCCGATGGCAGGACGAGGAGGCATTTCGTCCGGTGCATCGTGGAGGTAGAAGGTCTGGATCTCCTCCCACTGGTCATCCGGAAGGACCGGCTGGGTCGGAAGAAAGCCCTTTTCCCTCAGGCGTGGGGTATCCTCAAGCCTGGAATAAGGATCATCGACGGTCTGTGCCATCATGATCTCCATGGTGGGTAGGATGGCCATGCCCCAGGTCACCTTGTCGTAGATGGAGGGATCCGGGTAAAGGTGGCAGCCCGCACAGACCACCTTGGACAACTCCCTGCCCCGGGTGACCGCTTCGGGCTCCTTCTCCACCTCAGGGGCGACAACAACCGGGTTGGAGGCCGGGGAGGGCGTTGCCCCGCCCCGTTGTGAAACAAAGCCGATGGCAAAAGCGCCCGCGAAGACGCCAAGCAACCAACCAATCCGACGCCCACCCATATTGGACTGCTGATTCATAGAGGCAAAACAGATATCCCCGGCTCGGAAGGGAAACAAACAAAACATCCCTCATACACCGGTCCCAAGCTCCCTACCTGAGGGAAGCAGGTTGGACAAGATGGGCAATAATGCTTATCAACAGGGACGCATCTCTTCTGTCTGATCCTTGTCAACCGACAGTGGAGAACCCTGTCTTTTCCAGTCGTTTCCCATGAAGCAGTCCACCATCATCCCTTTCGCACTGAGTTTCCTCATCATGAACGGCCAGGCAGCCGCTGACCTGGTCGTGAAACCCATTCAGGTGAAGGAGTCGGAAGGATCCGTCGGATTCGAGGAAAAGGATGGAGCAAAGGCCGGATTCCAACTGACACCGCTCATCACCTTGCCCGAAGGCCAAAAGACGCCTCTTTCCCCCGTCACACCCGGCGTCGCTGTGGGCGACGTGGATGGCGATGGACTGACCGATGTGTTCGTGTGCGGCATGGACCGGAAAAGTGCCCTCTACCGAAACCTGGGTGACTGGAAGTTCCTGGACATCACGGAGGATTCGGGACTGACCTCGGCAACCAACCTCTACACCGGAGCCCTCATGGCCGATATCGATGGTGACAACGATCTCGACCTCTTCGCCTTTCAGCGGATTGACGGGTGTCTTCGTTGGGCGCTGGGTGACTGCAACA
>CAZKNW010000823.1:0-1557 GCA_964554035.1 uncultured Verrucomicrobiota bacterium | reverse complement strand
CTGAGGTGAGGTTGTTGATACGGCCCAGCTTGGTGTTGGTGAACCGTTCGTAATGTCCAAGGTCGAGGTCGGTTTCTGCTCCGTCCTCCAGAACGTAGACCTCCCCGTGCTGGTAGGGGCTCATCGTGCCCGGATCGACGTTGAGGTAAGGGTCAAATTTCTGAAGGGTGACCTTGATCCCCCGGTGTTCCAGTAGGGTGCCTAGAGAAGCTGCAGTCAGTCCCTTACCCAAGGAACTGACCACACCGCCTGTCACAAAGATGTATTTCATGAATGATTGAATCGGTATCGCGCTAATCGGAAATCAGGTCGTTGAGAGCATGGCTTCCACCCTTGCCGCATCCTCCGGTGTGTCGACGCCAATGCTTTCGTAATCCACCTTCTCCACCTGGATCTGGATGCCATTGTCGAGCGCCCGCAGTTGCTCGAGCTTTTCGGCCTGTTCCAGTGGAGACACGGGATACTCAACCAGTTTCAGCAGGGTTTCCTTTCGGTAACCGTAGATGCCCAAATGCTTGAGGAAGGGGAAGGCGGCCATCTGGACCTCGGCACCCTCTTCGACATGGTCCCTTAGGAAAGGAATGGTCCGGCGGGAAAAATAGAGGGCCTTGCCAAGCTGGTTGATCACCACCTTGACGGAATTCGGATTGGCGTAGTCCCAAGTGTCGGTAATGGGGGCTGCCGCGGTGGACATTTCGGCGTTCTGAAGGGCTCCCGCCACCTGGTTGATGACACCCGGATCGATCAGGGGTTCGTCACCCTGGACATTGACCACCGCATCACAGGTCTCCCTTCCGGCCACCTCGGCAATGCGGTCGGTCCCGCTCGGGTGATCCCTTCTGGTCATGACCACTCGTGCGTGTTTCTCGGCCTCTTTTGCGATTCGCTCATCGTCCGTGGCGACAATGACTTCCGAAAGATTGTCAGCCTTCTGGCACTGTTCAATGACCCTCTGGATCAGCGTCTTTCCAGCCAGCGAAACGAGAGGTTTCCCGGGAAATCGGGAGGACTCGTAGCGTGCGGGAATGATGCCGAGGATCTTCATGTATGTAATTCCGGGGCTCCATGGAACACGCCCCGCGCGAAGAAGAGAAGCAAACAATGCAGGGAATCTCATTTTTCCGGCCAACCCGTCCTCAAGTATCTGAAAATATCCCTTAATCCCGGGAACGATCCTGCCGATCAAGGCTGTATGGAATTGGGTGTTTCAGGCCTTGCCAGCGGGTTCGACTGGCGGTCTCTCATAGATCAGATCTCCGATGTGGAACGTCTTCCCCAGAAGCGTCTGCGTCTGGAGCAGAATGATCTGCGAAACATCAACACCGCGCTGGAGGCCCTGGAGACGCAGCTCAAGATCGTTCAGAACCGCGTCAATGCCCTCAACGATCCCTCGCTTTATGAAAGCCGAAAAGTCTCCTCCTCGGACGGCGCCCTTGGAACGGCCACTGCATCTGCAGGAACGGCTGTTGGATCCTACGCCTTCAATGTTTCCAAATTCGCCACAGCAAGCATACAGACGGGCGCATCCGATATCGGAGCGTCGCTCAACGCAACGAA
>CAZKNW010000822.1:0-1566 GCA_964554035.1 uncultured Verrucomicrobiota bacterium | reverse complement strand
TCGAAGACGTGGGCTCTGGAATGCCTTGGAGAAGGGAATCGCCTCGCAGTGCTGTGCCGTGCGCGTGGCACGGTCAAACTCTAGGTCACTGATCAGGATCACTTCACTTCCCTTGAAGCAACCGTAGATGAAGGGATCCGGAGCGAAGAAACCGGTCGCGTAAAGCATGTCGGCATCACGATCACTGTCGGAAACGATGAGGAGGTTGTCCCTTGAGGTCTTCATTCGCGTGAAGTCATGCTAGGCCAAAGAAGCACCTCGCATCAAACCAAGGGAACAGGGAGGGAAAAGAAATGGTACACCCGTCAGGAGTCGAACCTGAAACCTTCTGATTCGTAGTCAGATGCTCTATCCAATTGAGCTACGGGTGCATCCGAAGGAGCGCGGAAGATAGGTGAGGCCCCAACCCGATGCAAGCGGGTTTTGGGACTTTTTGCCCCCGGAATTCGTCAACAGAGACCGATTCCGTTACTTGCCCATGTTTTCAAGAAGCTTCTTCCTGAGACGGGCTACGGTCTGCTTCAGGTCTTCCCTGTCCACGATGTTGTGGTTCTCTAGGGGATCATTGAGATGATCATAGAGCATCATGGTGGATGGCTGGTTCTTTCCGGCGGCGTAGAGAGTGAAGCGATAGCGGTCGGTCCGGATGGTGTCCCCGCTCTGGAAACGCCCTATGGCAAAATCCTTCACGGAGGCGCTCGCATCCTTGAGCACTGGCACCTGGCTCAGTCCCTGCAGATGCTCCGGCTTCTCCAATCCCGCAAGTTCACAAAGCGTTGGGTAGATGTCGATGAACTCGGCGAAGGAGCGTGTGGATGCACCGGCCTTGAAACCTTCCAGCCCGGGTGCGCTGAACATCAGGGGTGCACGCATCGAGGACTCAAAGCAGCAGTGCTTGCACCAGAGGGTATGGTCACCCAGATTCCAGCCGTGGTCTCCCCAGAGCACGATCACCGTGTCGTCGGAAATGCCCTTCTTTTCAAGCGTGTCGAGTAGGCGACCGATGTGCGAATCGGTATAGCTCACACAGGCATAGTAACCGTGGATCATCCTCCTCGCCTCGATGTCGGAAAGGGGACCCTTCTTGGGAACATCCGAATACGATCGCAGCTCCCCTGAATTGTGGATGGCCACAGCCGGGGCGTTCTCAGGCACCTTGTAGTTGTCCGGAAGCTGGATCTTGTCGAAGTCGTAAAGATCCCAGTAACGCTTGGGTGCCACAAAGGGAAGGTGCGGTTTGGTGAAACCCACCGCGAGGAAGAAGGGCTTTTCCTTGTCGGCAAGACGCTCCAGCGTCTCCACCGCATGATTGGCCAGGACTCCATCACGATAGAAGCCGTCGTCCACATCCGCGGATTCGTAGGGGGGGCCATACTTCCGGCGGCCAGGATTGTTCTTCGCCTTCTTCAGGTTCGCCTCATCCGCATAGGATGGTGCCTGCGGACGCCATGGCTTTTCAGACCAGCCCTTTTCCTGATCCGCCGGGTAATGGAATATCTTTCCAAGGGACACGGTGTGATAGCCGTTCTGCTTGAAGTGGGTATTGAGCGTCAGGGTGCCAGGGGC
>CAZKNW010000821.1:0-1571 GCA_964554035.1 uncultured Verrucomicrobiota bacterium | reverse complement strand
AAGGCTCAGGGCCTCTACATCATCTTTGATGAAAAGCGGGAAAGGTCATTAAAAGGTGCCAGTGAGGCAGGGAGAATCACCCTGACACCGCCGTTGGACCTTGTACAGGGCTACCGGGCCTTTATTGCCTATGTTCCCCTATACGTGGAGGGCGACTTCGACGGGTTCATGGTTGGTATCTTTGATATCCAGAAGTTGCTGGAGAATTATCTGCCGGCAGGTTTTCTCGATGGGCATTACTTTGCGCTCGAGATCAATGGCAAGACGGCCTTCTGAAACGAAAATACGCCCCAGACGGCGGCATCTGCGGAATTCCCCATCCATGATGTCACCTGGAAAATCTATCTGGATTCTTCAGACCATTGGATGGCGGAGAATCTTGGGCAGGTGCCTGCGTTGATCCGCGGTGCGGGTATCTTTGTTTCTCTGCTTCTGGCGGGGCTTGTGTTGGTCTCCCAGAAGGTGGTCCGGCACGCGCGTGATGCGGAACGGAGCCATCGTAAACTCGCGCTTATCCTTGAAAACGCGATCGATGGTATCTTCGGGTTGGATGCCTCTGGAAACATCACCTTTGCCAACAACAGTGCCCTCCGATTGATCGGTCTTGAAGAAGGCGAAGTCCTGGGCAAAAGCTTCCATTCCCTTGTTCATCATTCCTACAGGACTGGAGATGCTCGTCCCGTTGCTGACAGCTATGTGATGAAATCGATCTCCGAGGGTACCAATTTCACCGTCTCGTCCGAGGTTTTCTGGAAGAGAACCGGCCAGAGCTTTCCTGTCGAGTACACGACGTCACCCATCATTGAGGACAAGGGGGAGGTTTCAGGCGCCATGGTCGTTTTCCGGGATGTGACGCAGCGGCGTGAAGCGGAGAACAAACTGCGCGAGTATTCACAGAACCTTGAAAACCAGACGCTGGAACTGGAAAGGGCAAAGGAGAAGGCCGAGGAATCGACTCGGTTGAAGTCCGAGTTCCTCGCCAACATGAGTCATGAAATCCGGACGCCGATGAATGCCATCATTGGCTTTGCAGATCTTCTGTCGGAAGCAGACCTTACGCACGAGGAAAGGGACAGTCTCAACACCATTCAGGAATCCGGTGCCATGCTGCTTGAACTGATCAACAACATTCTCGACCTGTCCAAGATCGATTCGGAAAAGATCGAGTTGGAAAGACTGAAGTTCGATTTGGTGGATTGTGTTGAGGGCACCCTGAAAATCGCCTCGGTCAAGGTGGGAGACAAGCCCGTTTCAGTCGGTTTTCATGTCGATGGCCCGGTTCCGGGAAGGGTCGTGGGTGATCCCGTTCGAATCAGGCAGATCCTTCTGAACCTGATCAGCAATGCCATCAAGTTTACAGACGAAGGTGAGGTGGAGGTTGGGGTATCCGGGGACGTTACGCAGAGCGACGGGAAATCATTCTGGAATGTCAGGCTTGAAATTAGGGACTCCGGTATCGGGATTCCTTCGGACAAATTGGAAATGGTCTTCGAAAGTTTTACACAGTCGGATTCCTCTACCACGCGAAAGTATGGAGGTACCGGTTTGGGACTCGCTATCTCGAAGCGCTT
>CAZKNW010000820.1:0-1582 GCA_964554035.1 uncultured Verrucomicrobiota bacterium | reverse complement strand
CCAAGGGTTACCTCCACAGGACCTGCTTCGCCCAGTCGATCATCCACGACCCGGACATCCTCATCCTGGACGAGCCCACGGACGGCCTAGACCCCAACCAGAAGCACCAGGTCCGGAACCTCATCCGGAAGATGGGCGAAAAGAAGGCCATCATCTTCTCGACCCACATCCTCGAGGAAGTGGAGGCCGTCTGCTCAAGGGCCATCATCATTGACCGCGGAAAAGTCGTCGCGAATGGCACTCCGGAAGAACTCAAGCAAACTGCCCCCAACTTCGGTTCTGTGACAATTGCGGTGTCCGGTCCGTCACGGGGCGAACTCGAGTCCAAGCTGAAGGGCCTATCCGTGGCCGCCGGCCACGAGATCCTCTCCGAGAACGGCGTGATCCGCGCACACATCAAGCCCACCGAAAGCGGGCGGGATGGAGGATTGACCCAGGCCATCATGGAAGCCGCCTCCGGAAACGGCTGGAAGCTTCACGAACTGCACACCGAGGAAGGACGCCTCGATGAGGTCTTCCGCCAGATCACCCGACCTGACACCGAAACTCCTGAAAGCAAATGAGCGAATCCTGTCGAAACATCTTCATCATCGCGAAGCGCGAACTCGGTGGATTCTTCGCATCCCCGATGGCTTACGTGTTCACCATCATCTTCCTGCTCCTTTCCGGCTTCTTCACCTTCATGGTGGGCCGTTTCTTTGATCAGGGGCAGGCCACGCTGGAACCGTTCTTCATGTGGCACCCGTGGCTCTTCCTGGTGCTGGTCCCGGCCGTGGGCATGGGACTCTGGGCGGAGGAACGCCGAGTCGGCACGATCGAGCTGCTGCTGACCATGCCGGTCTCACCCTGGCAGGCCATTCTCGGGAAGTATCTGGCTTCCTGGGCATTTCTTGCCATCACGATCATCCTGACCTTCCCGGTCTGGATCACCGTCAACTACCTGGGGGATCCCGACAACGGGGTCATCTTTGCAGGCTATGTTGGTTCACTCCTCATGGGAGGCGCGTTCCTCTCCGTGACCTGCGCCACCTCCGCCATGACACGCAGCCAGGTGATCAGTTTCATCGTATCGGTCGTCGCCTGCCTCTTCCTGATCCTGGCAGGCTGGCCTCCGGTCACCGACTTCATCAGCAGCCATGCCTCGCAATGGACCGTTGATCTCGTCGCGTCCTTCAGCGTGATGCCGCACTTTGAGAATTTCCAGCTCGGCATCCTTGATTCACGTGATGTGCTTTTCTTCCTCACGTTGATCGGATTCCCGCTCTTCGTGGCCAGCGCCATCCTCCGCAACCTGAGAGCCAGCTAACCCCTTTTCGTATCCCCATGAGCAACAAGAAATTTGAAGCCATTGCGTATTCGACCGGCGGGGTCTTTGCCCTGTTTCTGATCCTCGTCGCCTTCAACTACATCACCAGCCTGGGCAACGTACGCCTCGACCTCACCGAGGAGAAGCTGCACACGCTTTCCGAAGGCACCCGCAGCATCGTCAAGGACATCGATGGAGAGGTGGAGATCCGCTTCTACCTGACCCGCGACGAAAACACGCCTGTCCCTCTGAAGTCCTTCGCCCGGAGGGTCGAGG
>CAZKNW010000819.1:0-1595 GCA_964554035.1 uncultured Verrucomicrobiota bacterium | reverse complement strand
CATCGCACTGGTCAGGTCCAAAGAGGTTGAATCAGGGATGCTGACGTGGTCATCCACGCCATCATCCCTGATTCAACCTCTTTGGACCTGACCAGTGCGATGACCCTGGAGGGATGGGTGAAGTTGGACTCCATTCCAGGAAGTGGATTCCAGATCATAGCCTGCAAGGGCTCGATTTCAGGGCCGGGAACGACTTCCTATGCTATCTGGCATGATGGTGGATCAGGGGCTTTGCTGGCGGCGATCAACAACAGTGTTGGATCCCTGATCACGGTCTCGACACCCTTGAATGACACAACCGACTTCCATCATGTGGCAATGACCTATGACGGTGCGGAGCTTGCGATCTACCTGGATGGAGCCTTGGGGCAGGCATCCGCATTTACCGGAACACTGTTGAATACGTCGGATCCACTCTATTTTGGACGTCGATCGGGTGCTGGAGGGGATGCCAATGGCGATGCCCTCCATGGCATGGTCGACGAGATCTCCGTCTACAACCGGGCCCTCAGCTCGACGGAGATCGGCGAGCTCCATGCGGCTGGAGCGAACGGTAGATCCGGCATTGCCACCCTTGAGGTCGACTGGGACGGATCGACCGGGCTTTGGTCGGATGCGGGCAGGTGGTCACCCGTGGGCCCTCCCGGGCCCTATGACTATTTCAATCTACCGAATGGAACACTCACACTGGATGGTCCGGTCTCGGTTGCAGGTTTCAACATGTTTGGGGGAACATTGACCGGAGGCGAGTCCATCTCGATATGGAATGGGGCACAATGGGCAACTGGAACGCTCAGCCTAAACAGTATCAATGTCCCAGAGGATGCGGCATTCCTCATTACCAGCAGTTCTGGTAGAAACCTGGCTGGTAGCCATTTGAACATCGGAGGGCTCCTGAAGTGGGTCGGGGGAGTTAATTTTCCCGCCTACAACGGGGCGCGGATCAACATCCTGAGTGGGGGCAAGTTCGAGATTGAGAACAACCAGCGCATCTATGATCCAGGGGCTGGAGGTCAACCCAAGGTGATCAACTACGGGCTGATCCACAAGACAATGGGGATCCGGATGGTAGTCCCGGAACGGATTTCGGTATCCCGGTCGAGAACTACGGGACCATCCAGGTGGCGGAGGGGCACCTGGGCTTGAGCCGGTCCGGGACCGAGCCGGACGGACATGTCCATGCAGGGCACTTCGAGATTGCGGATGGTGCGCAGGTGAGGCTGGTGCGAGGCATTGCCATTCAGGATGGAGCCACTTCGTCTGGAGAAGGACTGCTTTATATTGAAGGGTCGGGCAACCGGGCTGTCGAAGGGGATTTCAACGTGCAGAACCTGCAGGCGGCTGCGGGCAGTGGGGCCCTCCGTATCGCAGGAACTCTGACCGTCAGTGATGTCTTCATCTGGGATGGCCTCAATCTCGATGATTCCGATGTCGGAGGGGACGAGGGGATTATTGAGCTTCCTTTGGGGTCGGAGTTCCGGATCGAGGGAAATGGTCAGAAGAATGTGAACGACATCACCTTCAACATTGGAGGAACCGCGTCATTCTCAGGAACTGCCAACGTCTTTGCGGACAGGGGAGCCACGTTCAACGTT
>CAZKNW010000818.1:0-1597 GCA_964554035.1 uncultured Verrucomicrobiota bacterium | reverse complement strand
ATTTCAACAACGCCCCTCCCAACGGATTCGGTTTTGCCATCCGCAGGGGCCTTGAAGAGTTCAGGGGCGATGCGGTGGCCATTGTCATGGCGGATGCCTCCGACAGCCCGGACGACCTCGTGGCGTTTTACCGAAAAATGCTTGAGGGTTATGACTGCGTCTTTGGAACACGCTGGTCTCAGGGCGGCACCACCCATGACTACCCCGGAGTCAAGAAGGTGCTCAATCGTGTCTTGAACTACTTCATCCAGGCGATCATGCAACTCGCCTACAACGACACCACCAACGCCTTCAAGCTCTACAGGAAGGAAGTCATCCAAGGTGTCAAACCCATCCTCAGCCAGCACTACAACCTCACCGTGGAACTGCCCCTGAAGGCCATCATTCGTGGCTATTCCTACGCCATTGTCCCAAATTCCTGGACCAACCGCACCACCGGCGAGTCCAGGCTCAAACTGAAGGAGATGGGATCTCGATACCTTTTCATCGTCCTCTACTGCCTCATCGAGAAATGGCTTTCCTGCAAGGACTACCACCGCCATACGCCACGTTCCAAACCCGAGTCCTCAGGCCTGGAAAAGGCTTCGACCTCGGATTGAGCGGATCAGCAGACCGCTTCCGTGGCCAGGTTTCAACTTGTCGGCAATGGCAGGAGGCCTGCGTTCACGGTCGAGAACCCTTTGTCGAACCTTCATTTACTCCTCTTTTTTAATTTGCGTTCCCCGTCGCCAGGCCCTAAATATCCTCTCCGTCAAGCGTTCAGTCCGTCCCCCCAAGGAATTCTTCTGATCTCGATCAAATGTGGGGACCCGTTCCTGACCTTCCTTCCTTCCTCAGCGGGACTCACCCGTTGACATAGGACATCTGTTTCAATTTCTAATTATGGCAAGACAACGTAAGAGGAATCAGAATCGCGGTGATTTTCCCGATGCTGGTTCAGGTTACCTCGAAATCTCCGAGAAGGGTTTTGGATTCCTCCGGGCACCGGAAAACAAGTTCCATCCCCGCCCGGCTGACATCTTTGTCACCCCGGATACGATCAAACGAAGCTATCTCCGTGAAGGAGTCTTCATCGAGGGAGCCCTTTCACCTCCACATCGCGGGGTCAGCCCCCAGCTCAAGGAGGTGAAGCAGGTCAACCACATGCCTTTCAATGACTACCTCCGCTCGGTCCGCTTTGAGAACCTCACCAGCATTGACCCGATCGAGAAGTTCAATCTGGAGACGAGCCCGGACGTCCTTGAAACAAGGATCATCGACCTGGTCACTCCAATCGGCAAGGGAACGCGAGGCCTGATCGTTGCACCTCCTAGGACAGGCAAGACGACCGTGCTCAAGCAGATCGCCAATGCCGTCACCACCAACCACCCGGAAGTCCAGGTCATCGTTCTCCTGGTGGATGAACGCCCTGAAGAGGTCACCGACTTCGAGCGCTCGGTGGATGCCGAAGTGATGGCCTCCTCAAATGACATGGATCTTGAAACCCACGTCCGTGTTTCCCGTTTCACCATAGAGCGCTGCCGCCGTCTCGTTGAAGCCGGCAAGGATGTCTTCGTCCTTCTGGACTCGCTGACCCGCGTTGCCCGTGCCTACAACA
>CAZKNW010000817.1:0-1607 GCA_964554035.1 uncultured Verrucomicrobiota bacterium | reverse complement strand
TTCTGCGCCGAATCGGCCGCAGGGTTCCTCGAGATCAGGGGGCAGAACGCATTATTCAGGCTGGGGGAGTCGTAGCAGCCATTCACAATGTTTTGGGAAGAAATCGCCACAATGGCGTCTTCGATTTCGATATCCCAGTAGTCCACGGTGAGCGTGAGGCCCGGCACAAAGCGAGGCTGCAGCACTACGCCGTAGGTCACCGTGTCCGCCACCTCTTCCGTCAGCGCGGAGTTACCCCCCGTAGTGCCCGGGAAGCCCGCGGAGAGCGGATCCTGGAAGGCGTAGGTGCCATCAGCGGCAAAAAGCTCGTCGTCCGAAACGTTATTCGCCCGCAGGTCAGCCACACAGTTGGCCTGGCGGAGCGCCGGATCCGGCGCCGTGGAGATTTGCGTGGCGTCACACGGATCCGCAGGGCGGAAGAACGCACCCTGCGCCGGGGAGAAAAGCTCGAAGAGATTCGGCACGCGGACCGCCCGGGAGAAGCTGCCGCGGACGCGAACGTCCTCGATGGGCTGCCAGACCAGGCCGTAGCCATAGGTGTCGTTCTCGCCGAAGGTGGAGTAGTCCGACCGGCGGAAGGAGCCATTCGCCGTCAGCTCCTGCGCACCAGGCAGATTCGCCAGCAGCGGAACACTGATCTCGGCGAAGTAGTCCGTGGTGTCGTACTCGGAGGCGCCGGACAGCAGCGTAATGGACGGATCCTCCCCGAGGCTCCCTGCGTTGGAGACATCGCCAACGAAATCGCCGGCACTAAAGGCCACGCCTTCCGAGGTGACGCCGCTGACGGGCAAAATGCCCCGATCAAAGGGATCGAAATCCTGCGCGGTTTTCTCTTCTCGGTACTCAAAGCCCAGTGCGAACCCAATGGGGCCCGCCGGGAGGGAGAAGAAGCGAGAGGAGTCGCCGCTCACAATAGCCTGCAGCACCGTTTGCTCGATGTCCTCAGAAATCAGACGATCCCGAGTCACGAAATCAATGGACGCTTGGCTCATGGCGCCGCGGCCGCCCCAAATGTTCATGGGCTTGCACTGGCCATCACCGGGCGTGAAGGTAAAGAAAGAAGAACGCACGCCGCCGCCCACGAAGGAGAAGATGTCAAAGGGGGTCGTGCGCGGATAGGCCGTCGGGTCTAAATCGGAGCGGCACACCGCTTCCCCCGTGGCCGGGTCGACAACCGCATCGATGGCCGCGAAGAAGCGGTCGGCGATCATATCGTTCCGGTCAACCACGTTCCGGGTGAACTTCCCGTAGTTGGCTGACACCTCGTAGTCGAGGCCGACTTCATCGAAGGCGCCGCGAAGGCCACCCACCACGCGGTAGGTTTCCCGTTCCGTGGTGGTGGTGTTGTCCCCCCAGTCGTCCGAATCCCGAGACATGTATAGCCCGCCCGGACCCACAAACCCTACCCCATTGGCCTCGTCAATGAACGGACGGAGGGCCTCCGGCAAAAAGGGATTATCCGGCGCACCGTAGAGCAAGTCGGTGAAGTTGAAGCCGCCACCGTCTGATTCCCACTCCCCATAGACGTACTTCGTCTCCCAGAACACTTCCGCCCGGGGATCGAAGGTGTAGTGGCCGTTCACGTTAATGGAGTAGCGCTCGTACTG
>CAZKNW010000816.1:0-1608 GCA_964554035.1 uncultured Verrucomicrobiota bacterium | reverse complement strand
AGCTGGGATTCGATGAGCACTTCGTCCGCAGCTGGCGCTACTACCTCCAATACTGCGAGGCCGCCTTTGCCCTGAACAACATCTCGGTCGTCCAGACCGTGATGACCCGCCCCAACCACATGGAGAAGGAAGCTTGAGCCGGAAGACACACATCCTCCTGACCCTGCTCTTTGCGGTCATCCTGATTGCCATGCTGGCCGTGACCAGCTGGGCCAGCAGCGAGGTCGCCCTTTGGAACACCCCGAGGGAGGTGGGCACTCATCCCTGGATGATCGCCTGTCTCTTCGACGCCTACTTTGGGTTCATCACCTTCTTCTGCTGGGTCTGCGTGCGCGAGCGCGGACTGGGCATCAAGGCGTTCATGCTCGTGTCCGTGCTGCTGCTTGGAAACATCGCAATGGCGATCTACACGCTGGTGGCACTTCGAAAGCTTGGCAACGAACGCTCCGTCGAGAAGCTGATGCTCGGTTGGCGTGCGGAGAAGGAGGCAACCGCATGAACCCCGATGTGCAGTCACTGCTCTTCGGCTTGATAGGACTCCTGCTGCTCAAGTCCCTGACCTTCCTGATCGGAAGATCCATCAAGGCCTTCTGTGTTGTGGACGTCGTCTGGGCAGCCAGCTTTGGAGTCCTGGTCCTTTACTGGCTCTCGGCTCGTGACTGGGGCGGCCTGAGACAACAGGTCTTCGCAGGCATGTTCGTCCTCTGGAGCCTCAGACTTGCAAGCCATCTCTACAGTCGCTGGGCGGGGCACCAGTTCGGGGAGGATCAGCGATACGCAAATTTCCACGAGGAGTGGGCCCCGAAGTCCGACCTGGTCATGTTTGGCTTCTTCCTTCTTCAGGCCCTGTCCGTCTGGCTTCTTGCAGCGCCCATGTATCCGGTGCTCACCGATGAATCGACCCAGCTGGAGCTCCTGCACTGGATCGCACTCGCGCTGTTCGTTCTGGCTGTGCTCGGTGAGATGACCGCCGACCGACAGCTCCAGCACTTCAAGCGCACGGTTGGCAAGGGTGTCTGCCGGGAGGGCCTCTGGGCATGGTCACGACATCCAAACTACTTCTTTGAATTCCTGATCTGGGTCAGCTTTTCCCTCTTCGTCCTCGGTTCACCCAGGGGTTGGTCCTCACTCATCGGTCCGGCCCTCATCTACTATTTCCTCAACTACAAGACCGGCATCCCAGCGACGGAAGAGCAGTCGCTCAAGTCGAAGGGCGATGCCTACCGTCAGTACCAGAAGGAAGTCAGCGCGTTCTTTCCGATTCCACCCAAACTGAAACCAACCCAGGCAGAATCATGATCTCCAGACTACTCGAAGCCGGCGTGCTGCCGGACTCCCTCATCCGCTTCGGCATCCGCACCCTCCTTCGCACCCGTATCCGCGAGGAGCAGGAACGTGCCGGCGAGGATCCCACCTTGGCATTGAAGGAATTCGCCGATGCGCTCCGGGACCAGCCCATCGCGATCAACACCTCCGACGCCAATGAACAGCACTACGAGGTTCCCGCCCGTTTCTATGAGCTCTGCCTGGGAAGCCACCTCAAGTACTCATCGGGGCTCTGGGAGGAAGGCACTGAAAGGCTGAACGATGCCGAGGCCGCCATGCTGA
>CAZKNW010000815.1:0-1609 GCA_964554035.1 uncultured Verrucomicrobiota bacterium | reverse complement strand
TGCAGTTGGACAACGGCGTGGAACTTGTGGTGGAGGCTCCGGCGCAGTTCCAGCTCGATTCAGCCCTGCTCCTTGTCCTCCAGGACGGCAGGCTCTCGGCCACGGTCCCTCCCTCCGGCGAAGGCTTCACCGTGCAGACACCCGAGGCGGACGTCATTGATCTGGGCACCGAGTTTGGAGTGGATGTGACCGCCGGACTGGGAAGCGAGGTCCATGTCTTCTCCGGCGAAGTCGAGGTCAAGTCCCGGTCCGACATCAACGAGACCCTGCGTCTCTTCACCGACCAGGCCATGCGCATTGATGAATCCGTCGGCCAGCCAGCAGGGATCTCCGTTGAAAAGGATGAGTTCCCGGGCTCCTTCGACGAACCTCCCACCAGTTATGCCGAACTGGTCCAAAGTCTCAAACCCTTGATCTACTACCGCATGCCTCCCAGCGACGATGGACTCACCCTCATCGATCAGTCAGGCCATGGACTGGATGCCCGCATTGAACCGGGAGAAACACACAGATCGGTCTTTGGTCGTGGCAAGGTGGGATCCGCCTTTCGCACCCGCGGCCCCAAGGCGAGGACCTATGCCATCCTGCCGGACTATCCGAAGACCACCAACAACCAGCTTTCCCTCGTCGCCTGGGTCCGAGCGGATTCGCGCCCGCGTTGGGCCTCCATCGCCAAGAACTGGGGTGAGGGAAAGATCGGACAGTTCCACTTCGGCCTGGTTGATTTCTCCGGGGAACTGGAGATCGTGCTGCGCGGCCCCAAAAGGGGTGGAAAACGTGTCAGGGACACCGTGCCCTTTCCCCTGGATTCATGGCAGCATGTGGCCTTCGTCGCCGACGGTGAGACCCTCCGCCTCTACCGTAATGGAGTGGAGGTGAGTAGCGCTCCCCACAAGCCGATTGGTCAGCCCAACATCCAGGGACTCGGCATCGGCGCCAAGCTCATCGGCAACAATCCAAAGTGGCCGGGACAGCCCTCCGACTTCTGGCATGGCCGCATCGACGAGCTCGCTCTCTTCAATCACGCCATCACTTCGGAGGACATCCGTAGGCTCTACGAGGCCGGACAGGGGAACGAAGGGCTCATGGCCAAGGGTTCGGATTAGCTTGGGCAACCTCAGGAAATGGAGGGACAAGCTCCCGCGCGTCCCAAATCTCAGAGCCTGGCGTTGTGAGCCAAGGGTGTCGGCGACAGCGGGCGATGGGCTGTTGCCCCTTCAGGGCATTGAAGCGGGATCCCGCAGGGGCGTGAGAACTCATCCCTCCAAGAACAACCCGGGCGCTCACGGAGTGATCGCCCTACCTCTTGGCGCCTTCCAGCGATCCACGCTTTGGCCAGCGCGACTACCCTTTGCTCAAGCAGGAATCCCCAGCATGCGGTCCAGGGAATCCGCGGTCTGGTAGATCAGTGCCTCCGGATAATGAGCGTAAGGATGAAAATATTCGAAGGTCAGGTAGCCCCGGTAACCCGTCTCATCAAAGGCCTCCATCACCGCAGGCCAGTTCGTGGTTCCATCCAGCAAGGGACGGAACGCCTCCAGTGAAAAGTCGGTCCCCTTCTTTGTGAATTCCTTGAGATGCACGTTCCGGATCCGCTTGCCCAGCATCT
>CAZKNW010000814.1:0-1619 GCA_964554035.1 uncultured Verrucomicrobiota bacterium | reverse complement strand
GCCGGGACCGTCACCCGTCACATCAGCGGTTTCCAGGATGTGCTGCCCACCGTTGCCCAGCTCATTGGGCAGCCGGTTCCTCCGCAGGCACGGGGTATCTCCTTTCTTCCCGTGCTGAAGGGGGACAAGGCAGGGCAGGCCAAGCATGACTACCTCTATTTCGAATTCTGCAAGGGACCCGATCAGAAGATCTATTCACAGGCCGTTCGCATGGGACCCTGGAAGGCCTACCGACAGGTTGGAAAGCCGATGGAGATCTTCAACCTGCAGAAGGATCCCTTTGAGAAGAAGAACCTCGCCGGCCAGGAAAAGGCCCTGGTCCAGCGCATGGAGGAGATCATCAGGGAGGCTCACGTCCCCCTGCCATCCCAGGGGAAGTAGTAGGTCATTGCTCCGTAAGCGCCTTGCGGTCCACCATCAGGAGGGAGCTGCAAACGAAGCCGGATCCCTTCAAGGGTCAAAGGGAAGTTCCCGATGAGGACGTTGGTGCACTTCCACTGTGCCGGATGTCCTCGCCTTCATGAATGAAGACGACTTCCTCAGCAATGTTCTTTGCGTGGTCGGCGATCCTCTCAATGCACTTCGAAATGGTCATCAGGTGGAGGCTTCTGGAGATGTTCCTTGGGTTTTCCACCATGAATCCCGCCAGCTCCCGATGCTGTTGTTTGTTCAGTCGGTCCACCTCCTTGTCCCTGAGGACGATCTCGCGTGCTGCCTCGGAATCACCGGTCACAAAGGCGGTGAAGGCATCGCGAAGCATGTTGATGGCGATCTTTGTCATCCGGGGGATGTCGACATATTCCTTCAACTGGGGTTCCTTGGAGAGTTCAAGCCCTCTTCTCGCGATCGTGGTGGATTCATCGCCTATGCGTTCCAGGTCGGAAGATGCCTTGATGGCGATCATGATCAGACGGAGGTCCCCGGCAAGAGGGGCTTTGGCAAGAAGGGTGAATGCCTTTTCGTCGATCTCCACCTCCAGGTCGTCGATGGCGTTGTCGCGCTCGATAGCCTCCATTAATTTTTCGTCGTCACGCTCCACGAGGCCCTTGATGGAGAGTTCCACCACCTTGGTGCAGAGGGAGGCCATCTTGAGGATGGTTTCTTTCAGGGATTTGATTTCAGTCTCGACTTGCTGCATGGGATGGGAAGGTGAGGTTTCTCAGGAGATCATCCAAACCGGCCGGTGACATAGTCTTCCGTCTGCTTCTTTCCGGGGTTGGTGAAAATGGTCGTCGAGTTGTTGAATTCTATCAGCTCGCCAAGATAGAAGAAGGCGGTCTCGTCGGAAATGCGCGTCGCCTGCTGCATATTGTGCGTGACGATCACGATGGTGAAATCCCGCTTGAGTTCCAGTACCAGATCCTCGATTCGGGCTGTTGCGATGGGGTCCAGTGCCGAGGCCGGCTCGTCCATGAGGAGGACGGTTGGCCGTATGGCAATGGCCCTGGCGATGCAGAGGCGTTGCTGCTGGCCACCTGAAAGTCCCAGTGCGCTCGAGTTGAGGCGGTCCTTGACCTCATCCCAGAGGGCGGCCTGTCGCAGGCTCGTCTCCACGGCCTCCTCGATCTCGGTGCGATTTCGCATGCCGTGAAGTCGCAGGCCGTAGGCGATGTTGTCGA
>CAZKNW010000813.1:0-1622 GCA_964554035.1 uncultured Verrucomicrobiota bacterium | reverse complement strand
CTCATCATGGCCTCGAGTTCCTGTTGCTCTTCCTTGACCGCCTCCTTCGCCGATACGTTCCAGGCAGCGGTGGCGACGATGAGAGAAGAAACGAACAGCAAGGCCATGCCGCCCAGGATGGAGCAGGCCCAAACCGCCACCTTGGTTCCGGCATGCATGGGAGAGGGATGCTCGATCTCATGGCGTGCATCCTCGTCCAGGGGCTTGATCATCACTGCCCAGGCCCTTTTTGCGAGATGGATGTCGAACAGGATCACTCCGATGCCAGGGATCATCATCAGGGCGGGAATCAAGGCCCCGCCGATCCCAAGCAGCTTGACCAGGATCAACCAGGAGAAACTCATGACGAAGATCGAGAAGACAAAGAGTGGCCAGCTCAAAGTGGCTGCCATGGCCAGTCTGGCACCTTGGCACCTTCGGGGATCGCTGCTGATCCGCTTCAATGCAGAGAGTCCAAAGATCACGGAAAGAACGGTTAGTGCGAGGGAGATGCCCCAGGTGGTGAAGCTGACCAGGGCCTCGCTTGGGGCCGGATTCCAGCTTGGTTCCTGCACGACCATGAACATGATCACCGTAGCGAGAATGGCGGGTGGAATATTGATGACGGTCGCGAAGATACCGGCAAAGGCCTGCCATGGTGTGGTCTTCCTCTGGGAAGCCCCGGCATGCGAGGGGAGGGCGGGTCCTTCCCGTCCCGCACTCTTCAAGGCCTCGCTGACCTCGTCGGCCGATTGCTGCCGTTTGAGGCGATCCTTTTCCAGTGCCCGAAAGACTATCTCGTCGATGTCAGGATGGACCGGGGAGTGGGCGGATGGCGGTGCAAAGCGTCCGATGGGCAGGCCTCCGGTCAACAGTTCATAGAGAACGACCCCGAGCGAATAGATGTCGGCACGATGGTCGATGTTTCCTTTCCGCTCGATCTGTTCGGGGGCCATGTAGTTCGGTGTTCCCAGTTGCGCACCGGAGAGGGTCAGGGTGGGGTGCAGACCTTCGTCGCCAACGAGCTTGGCGATGCCGAAGTCCACGATCCTCGCGTGTCCATCCTCATCGAGCAGGATGTTTTCCGGTTTGATGTCGCGGTGAAGGACGCCCTTCTGGTGTGCGTAGGTCAGCGCGCTGCAGAGATCGGGAACGATGGACAGGGCCTGTTCCGGGGTGAAGTCCCCGGCTGCCATGGCCTGTCGTAGGTTGGGGCCGTCCACCAGCTCCATGCAAAGGTAGAAAAAGGGACCTGCCTGGCCATGGCCATGAATGCCGACGATGTTGGGATGGGAAAGTTGTGAAAGGGTCCTTCCCTCCCGGTCAAAGCGTTCGGCGAACTCGGGATCGGCCGCAAGTTCCTTTGGGAGTATCTTGAGTGCGACGGCATTTCCGTCCCCGATTTTCTCAGCGCGATAGACAAAGCCCATTCCACCCCTTCCGATCAAATCCCCGATCCGGTAGTCTGGAAGGGCCTCACGCAGTTCCGTGCGGTCGGGTTCCTTCATGCGGCTATGGTAGGCGGAAGCGGGTGTTCCTGCCTCCTTGAGGAGGCAGGTGGGACACAGACCTTCGGCAGTTCCCTCTGGAATCAGGTTGCTGCAGACGGGGCATTTCTTGGGATCTGGTATGTTCATGTCTGC
>CAZKNW010000812.1:0-1622 GCA_964554035.1 uncultured Verrucomicrobiota bacterium | reverse complement strand
TGTTTTAGTAAAATCAGACTCCCCGTGGAATCAAGTGCCTGATGAAGAAAAAGAGGCCAAGAAGGAAGACCATCAGCATGAGAATGGCGCCCACGATGAGGAAAAAGTAGGTCGAGGCATTCTTGGAGGACTTCTTGCCCCGTCCGGACCGCTCGCGCCGCCTTACCTTCTGACGGATCGGGGTCCCACCTTTTCGCGGAGAGGCATACTTCTGCTGGACGGGCTTTTTCTCCCTTTCCAGCTCGCTGACTTCGAACAGCTCCTCGTCTTCTTGCTTGCCACGCCCCATTGCACCAGGCCCTTCAAGGTTCGATCTTCACCTTGTCCCCTTCGATGATCATCTCCGTCTTCAGGCTGCCCAGTGGATTCGCCACACTGTAGTCATCGGCCACCCGGACCACGCCCAAGGCTCCCAGCCGCTTGCCTTCCCTCCAGACGCCCAGCTTCATGTTGGGCTGGATGTCCCTGCCTTTTCCCAGGTCCACCACCACAAACTGGTATTTGGGGTCCGCAGCCACAACCTTGCCCTCAATCATGGTCACGGTGTTGGAGGTCTTGTGGGCATCCACAAACTGCCCCATCAGCTCGGAAACGAGGACGGAAGCCACGGAGGGCTGCTTGTTGATGCGACCGTTGAAAGTACGCCTCCAGGTCGCTGCATTGATCGTCTTTGCCTCCGCACCCACCTTGAACTCGACCGGGCGCGAGAGGCTCAATTCAAGGCTGAGGAAATCCCCGTTGCCATCGGACTCGACGAAAAGCTTGAGTTCCGCTTCATGAGGAGGAGGAACCGTCCTGAATCCCGCCTCGGTCAGGATCCCGTCCATCGTCTTCATCAGCGCTCCGGAATCGACCCCGTTCCTTGCGGCATAGGGTCCGACCTCCACCTTCCATGCCAGGGACATCGGAGAGCCCATCTCAAGGCCAGTCGGCTCCGCCGCAGCAACTGACAGGAGGCCTCCCAACAGGCACAGCGTTGAGAGCCTCTTCATGAACAGGTCAAAATCCATGCAAGACGCCTATTCAGCGGCCGCTTCCCTGTCAACGCTGCATGTCATCCAAGTTTGATCCCTGGATGGTGAACAACCGGTGAACAACCTGTCAGGATCCTATGAGCAGGGTGAAATTCAATTTGTTCGCCTGTCCTCGTTTTTCTGACACAATGACGGAATGAGCGGCGTTGCAGAATCGGATCTGGAATTGGGTGAGGAGAAGCCGAAGAAGGCCAACCTCTGGGAAAAGGGAAAGAAAAAGAAGGTTTCCCTGGCCGAACTGGTCCAGCACTCAAGGGTCATTCCCCACTCCATGGAGGCCGAACAGGGTGTCCTTGGTTCGATCATCTGGGCACCCAATGAGTCCATGGGCCAATGCGTCGAGAAGATCAAGCGTGGCAAGGAGGCCTTCTACAACCAGCGCCACCAGGACATCTATGAGGTGCTGGTCAAGATGTATGACTCCAAGGAAGCCATCGACCTGATCACACTGCACGAGAGGATCAAGCAGGAGGCAAAGGGCGAACACACGGCGGACATCACCTACCTGAACTACCTTCAGGACTCGGTACCGTCGCCGGCCAACCTCCCCTACTACCTCGACATCCTCCGGGAAAAGCACCTGCTGAG
>CAZKNW010000811.1:0-1623 GCA_964554035.1 uncultured Verrucomicrobiota bacterium | reverse complement strand
CGAGTGCGAAGGCAAGGCAGGCTGCAAGCTCCAGGTAGGTTCTCTTTTCGCGAAGGCGAACATCCTGAAGGACGATCATTGAGGCGAGAAAAAGGAAAGTTGCCAGCCAGAAGGGAAGCCATCCAAGAGACAGTATCAGGAGGTAGGCAAGGGTTCCGAAGAGGAGTCTTGCAGGAACTTTTGCCTGAGTGACGTTCCTTTGCCTGAGTGACCGTACACCCAGAGGGATCGCGAGCAGCAAGGTGGCTGTGGCGAGAAGGGATGAGTAGTCAGGAATCGAGCTCTGGGAACGAGAGGAAACGGCCGCGATGATCCGATCCTGTTCCTCCAGATGATTGGCCAGTCGGGCACCGTCGAGGGTCTCGGGTAGAATGAAGGAGGCAGCCAGCCTTTCACGGACGCTTGCGGTCTCCATCGCCTTGGTGAGGGCCTCGAGAAAGACGTTGATGCGATCTTGCGGTGTATTGCGCGGGGCCCACCAATACTGCCTGAGCGTGCTGTTCAATGGAGCTCCCTGCTCAGTCGCGGTTCGGATCTCCGGGATGGCAGGATGACGATGCTGTGTGAATACGCACAGCGCCCGGAGTCCGGCCGGCTTGAACTGGAGAAACTCTGCGACTGAGAAGGCGCTGCATTCAGCATGGCCTCCCTGAAGGGCGGCAAAACGCTTTGCCCCTCCCCCTGACTGGATGAAGCGAAAGGCGGCATTTCCACTGGTCTTCTGAAGTTGGAGCAGGGTGAAGTGGCTGGGTGCCCCGAGGTTGGCGGCTGCAACGATGGAGTCCGGCTTTGCCTCGAGAACCTGCATCAGGTCTCCGAGGGACTGAAAAGGAGATGCGGATGGTACTGCAAGAACCTCGGCTGTGACCCCGGTGGCGGCCACAGGAGAGAAGGATCGGAATCCATAGGGAGTCTTTCCGGAGTGTTTTGCGGTGAAGATCCCATCGTGGAGGCAGAGGATCGTGTAACCGTCGGGCCGCGCATTGACAACCCTGCGGCTCCCGGTGGAGCCCCCGGCGCCGGGGATGTTGACCACGACCAGTGGGTGAGGAAGGAGACCGTGGTCATTGACAGCCTTCTGAATGATGCGAACAAAGGTGTCACTGCCTCCTCCTGCGGCGAAAGGGACCACCACCTTGATCGGACGATCAGGGAATTCCGCTTTGATGCGCCAGTTCCCGCCGGCAAGGAACAGGGCAAAAGCAAGCAGTGACTGGAACGTTCGGATGATGGTTGAGCCTACATGCCAGAGTCATGAAGGGCCAAGCTCCATCCTGCCGCTCGGGCGGTTCGCAGTTTTTCGCGAAGATGACCCTGATCTGCGCATTCGTTGGGGAGTAAATCGTTGCGGATTGCATTCAAACGCCGGATGATTTCAAGCCCTTTGAATAGAAGAGAAGCCTATGACGCCCAATGGGCGCCGTTACCATGAAAAGAAAGCCAGTAAGATTGTTGTCTGCCGCCCTCATCCTGAGCCTTTGCGGAGGAGTGTTGGCGCAGTCGGGGGACCGGAAGGGTCATGAAATGAAGGAGGTCTGGAAGGAGATGGACGTTCCTCCAGCGCCCGTTTTGACGCCCGACGAGGCGCTCAAGAGCATCACGGTGCATCCTGATTACGAAGTC
>CAZKNW010000810.1:0-1629 GCA_964554035.1 uncultured Verrucomicrobiota bacterium | reverse complement strand
ACGGAGTCAGCCTGTTCTCAGCCAATGCACTTTCCGTCACCACTGACGGGGATTCCGCCACGTTCTCGATGTCTGGCATTGACCTGGGGGCATCAGCCTACACGACGGCAACCAGTTCCAACATCTCCACCACCGGTGGGGCCGCAACGGCACTGACCAACGTGAAGGCCGCCATCAGCCAGCTTTCGACCGATCGTGCAACCGTCGGCGCCTCCAACGCTCGTCTGAACTCCCACCTTGAGCAGCTCGGTGTCCTTAAGGATAACCTCCACGCATTCAGCAGTGTCATCAAGGACGTCAACGTCGCCGAGGAAAGCACCAAATTTGCCAAGTTCAACATCCTGGTTCAGGCAGGCACAGCGATGTTGTCACAGGCAAACTCCACTCCTCAGTCCGCTCTCCGTCTTCTGGGTTAAACGCAGGGTAGACAATCAACAGGATTGGAAAAGTCCATCGGGCGGCGCAATGGCGCCGCCCGATTTTTTTCATTCATTACCACCAGGAAAACGGAAGGGAACCGATTTGAACGAAATCCCCTTGATGGAAAGATCCACCAGTTCACATTCGAATTCCCCATACTCCTTGAGCCAATCCGCCTCTACTTCGAAATAGGACGTATTGCCAACCGTTTCGCCCGTCGCTTCGTTGCCAACCGCCTTGAGTTCCAACAGCCTTTGCTCTTCCCCAACCTTTGCGCGGATCTGAAAGGTCTCGGCCGGAACACGAACAAAATTCTCCATGTGCCCATCGAGGACCCAGACCTTGAGCTTACCCGATTCCTGCTCCCTCACCAGTTCCAGATGAAATTGATGTTCACCCAATTCCACTCCGGTCCCACCGTGCGGGGCGTCGTGAGCATGGCTGTGGGCATGGGCATGATCATGATCGTCTCCATCATGGGAATGGCCGGCATGAGGGTCCCTGCATCCCATCAGGGCAGCAATACAGACAAGAATCGAAGGAATCAGCGTCTTCATAAACGGGGACCAATGTCCCTAGGCCCTCGATTGATTGCAAGGCTTCAGAAAACAGACAAGACCGGTACCATCTCTTCCCTGCTGGACGACGCCCCATTCCTCCCGTTCAATGGGTCGCCATGGACAGAAGATCATTTATCGGGACTGGTTTGACGGCAGGCATCACGGCAGGGGCGCTGCTGGGCGATCAACAGGCAGAGGCAGCAGACACCCCAGCAGGAAAGTTCAAGCTTCACTATGCCCCTCATTTCAGGATGTTTCAGAACCTGGCCGGAAAAGACGAGATCGATCAACTGAAGTTTGCAGCCGACCAGGGTTTCACTGCCTGGGAGGACAACCAGATGAAGAAGAGGCCCAAGGACTTACAGGAGAAGATAGCCAGAACCATGTCCCGGTTGAACATGAAGATGGGGGTCTTTGTCGCCCACGGTTCCATCGGGAGTGTCACCTTTGCCAACAAGGATGCGGCCACATGGGAAGGCATCCTTTCTGAAATCAGGGATTCAATCGAAGTAGCGAAACGGGTCAATGCAAAGTGGATCACCGTCGTTCCGGGCAACGTCGACGAGAATCCAAGGGCACGACTGGCACCTGGCTACCAGACAGCAAACGTAATCGACGGAAGATTCCAGGCAAGGACCATGAACCCGAT
>CAZKNW010000809.1:0-1629 GCA_964554035.1 uncultured Verrucomicrobiota bacterium | reverse complement strand
CACGCGACTTCATCTTGTTGAAGGCGCTGTTTCCGGGAGGCGGGTGATTGTAGTGGATCCCATGCTGATGGGGGTAAAGGCCGGTCAGAAGGGTGGCCAAGGAGGGACTGCAGACGCTGGTTGGAACGTAGCCGTTCGGGAAGCGGGCGGATTGGGATGCCAGCCGGTCGAGGTGCGGCGTCTGGACCTTGGCATTCCCCATGAACCCAAAGTCCCGGAAGGCCTGATCGTCCGAGATGATCATCACGACATTTGGCCGCCCCGCCATCGCCATCCCCTGTCCCAATTGCCACAGCAACAATGCCAGCATCGACACCCGAACAAGGAATGGACGTTTCACGTTCATGGAGGAAGATGATTTATGTTGCCCCAAGGCCGTTCCGGGTAGAGCATTTTTGCCAATAATTTTTATCTTTATTACCGATGCCTTCATCCATTGCCAGACCCAGAGCCGATTCCGGAACCAAACGGGTGGGCGTGGTATTGACCACAGGCCTCACCTACACCACCGAGATCCTGAACGGCCTGGTGGAATACGCATGGCAACAGGGCCACTGGCGACTGGAGGTGGACAGCGAGTTCCACTTCGGCCAGCGCCCCGCCAAGATCAACGAGGACTGGAAGGGCGACGGCATCATCCTGGTGGGCGGGGAACGCGATATGGATCAACGGCTCTGGCGGAGGAGGATCCCCATGGTCAATGCCACGGGCTGGACACTGGGACGATCCAAACTGCCCTTTCTCTTCTGGGACGATGCCGATATCGCGGCACGCGCTTTTCGTCACCTTCACTCTCTCGGGCTGGAACACCTCGCCTACGTCGGCCCGCAGGCCTTTCCTCCTTCCAGAATCCGCGCCGATGCCTTCGCAAGGCTGGCGCGCCGGAAAGGCATCAGCCTGCACCGACTGGAATGGAACCCCAGGGAAGTCAACGAGGTCGCCATTCGCTCCCAATCCCAATGGCGCCGGGCCGAGGAACTCTTCATGCGCTGGATGGCTTCCCTGCCCCATCGGCCCATCGGCATCTTCGCCAACAACGACATCACCGCCTCCATCCTGATCAGCGCTGGCCAATCCATGGGATGGAACTGCCCCCAGGACTTTGCCGTCATGGGCTTCTGGAATGACAAGGTCATCTGCGGATCCACTCATCCGGCCCTGACCAGCATCCAGATGGATGCCTCTGCCTTCGGTAGAAAGGCGGGGGCCATGCTCGATGATCTGATGTCGAACCGCCCCCAAGCGCGGGATGCGAGCGTCCTGATGCCCGCCTCTGAGGTCATCCCCCGCGAATCCACCAACATCCTGCCCTTTGACGACGCCCTCATTGGAAGGGTGCTCAAACAGATACGACGCGAGGCCCGTCACCAACCCGTCCGCGTGGAACAACTGACCAGGGACCTGCCCATGTCCCGAAGCAGCTTCACCGCCCGGTTCCGGTCCGCCGTGGGCCACTCCGCCAAACAGGAGATCCAGCGTATCCGGGAGGAGGAGGCCAAGCGCCTCCTACGCCAGACCGACTGGACCATCACCCGCATCGCCGAGGAGATGGGCTTCGAATCCACCCAGGACTTCACCCGATTCTTCAAGGTCCAGACAGGAATGGCCCCAAGACACTTCCGGGAATAG
>CAZKNW010000808.1:0-1641 GCA_964554035.1 uncultured Verrucomicrobiota bacterium | reverse complement strand
TGCTGAAGGGTGGAAGCGACCTCAGCCGCAAGACGCTCTACTGGCATTATCCCCACTACCACAGCATGGGGGGGATTCCCTACACCGCGGTCAGATTGGGTGACTGGAAGGCCATCGAGACGCACCATGACCGGCGCATCCAGCTCTTCAATCTGGCAGAGGACATCGGGGAAAGGAAGGACCTCGCCAAGGCGGAACCCGCCAAGGCAAAGGAGATGCAGCGGATGATGCAATACTGGCGGCAGCAGGTGGGAGCCCAAATGCCTACCTACAATCCCAACTACAACCGTCGTAAGCCCAGCGGCATCCAAAGAGGCACCGGCCCCATCCGCCCGCAGGAGGATCCCTATCGGTTTTAAGGAGGGGAAGTTCTCGGAATTCTGAAGGGGAATTCTGATTTGAGGCGCTCATGGAGACGCCTCTACAGGGGTCAGGGCAGGGCGGCCCAGACGCGATGGACGTCGTCGTGGTCGTCGAGGGCCTGCAGGAATTCGCCGACCTCCTCCATCTTGTCCTCGGCAACCTGTGTGAAGGATTTGGGAAGGTATCCCAGTTCGGCGGTCACCACGTGCCATCCGGCCCTGGCCAGTGCCTGGGAGACGGCATGGACCTCGGTGCGGCCGGTGATGAACCGGGCACCGAGTGCTTCCTCCGGGATGTCCTCATTGGCGTCGGAATCCAGGGGCTTGACATCATCGGCACCGGCTTCGATGGCGGCCTCCTCCAGGTCGAGATCCTGGTTTTCGTTCCAGGCCTCCACGAGTCCCACATGATCGAAGAGGAACTGATTGCTTCCTGCGTTGCCTAGCTGACCCTTCTTGAAAAGGACGCGGATCTCGGGCGTGGTGCGGTTGGAGTTGTCGGTCATGACTTCCACGATCACCGGGACGTTGTGCGGGGTGTAGCCCTCGAAGGTGATGTTTTCCATCTCCATCCTCTCGTCGCCGATACCCGCTCCCTTCTTGATAGCCCGCTCAATGGCATCCTTGGGCACGCTGTTCCTGCGTGCCTTTTCCGTTGCCTGGACCAGTCGGGCGTTGGTGTCGGGGTCCGGACCGCCCATCTTGGCGGCGACCATGATCTCCTTGACCAGCTTGCCGATGGTCTTGTTCTTGCGTAGGGAGTTGATCTCCCGGTGTTTCTGTAGCCACTGACGTCCCATAGGGCGCGATGAGATAGCAATTTCGAAAGAGATTTTCAACCAGACCGGAAGCTTTCCTCAATTCCTTCCTTCCTCATTCCTGTTTTTGAATTGGGAAAGCAGGAAGGGACGGGGTTCACTTGAATGAGGTGGTTGAAATTTTTTGTCCAACATCCGGCGATTTGACCTAATAATCTAACCATGCCCAGAACCACCAGACGGTTTCCTGTCCTCCTGCTGCCTTTGGCGGTAGGAGCCTGCCTTGTTCTTGAGGTGATGGGGGCGTCTCTGGATCCGGCTGGGCTGGAACACTTTGAGAAGCATATTCGCCCCCTGCTGATCTCGGAATGCATTGACTGTCATGGGCCCGACAAGCAGAAGGGCGGATTGAGGCTGGATTCGAGGGACGCCATCCTTCTGGGTGGAGACACCGGTATGGTGCTGAAGCCGGGCAGCCCTGAGGAATCCCTGTTGGTGGAGGTGATCGCCTATTCAGGTGA
>CAZKNW010000807.1:0-1645 GCA_964554035.1 uncultured Verrucomicrobiota bacterium | reverse complement strand
CGACATCACAGAACCGGAGAAGCGATCGAAGCGCATGGGGTTGATTGGTATGGCTTTCGGTCTGGGCTTTATCCTGGGACCGGCTATTGGAGGCTTCAGCATCAAGTTCATTGGCGATGTGGGGCCGGGATTGGTCGCTTCGTCCATTTGTTTCGGGAATTTCGTTGCGGCGATCTTCTTTCTTGGGGAAAGCTGGAAGCCGGATTCGAATGTCCATGCTGACCGGACCCCCAGGTTGGAACAGTGGAAAAATGTCCTGGCAAGGCCTCAAATTGGACTGCTTATCGGTCTCTTTTTCTTGGCGACCTTCTGTTTCTCCTGTTTCGAGAGCAGCTATCCCCTGGTCCTGACGCGGACTGCCGGATATGGGCCTGGTGACATTGGGTTCCTCTTTTCGTATTGCGGCCTGCTCGGAGCCCTCATTCAGGGTGGTCTCGTTGGAAGAATGGTGAAGGTATTCGGAGAGCCCACACTCATCTTCATCAGTCTCGTCGTCCTTTCAATCGGCATGGTCATTCTTCCAATTGCCAGTTCTAAACTGGCCATTCTCGGTGGGCTTGCCGTTTTTGCGCTGGGATCCGGATTGAACCGGCCTCCGACCTTTGGACTGATTTCGCTCAAGACACCGAAGGAGGAACAGGGAATGACGATGGGGGTGGCTCAAAGCGCAGGAAGCCTCGCGAGGATGGTTGGCCCGGTATTCGCACTTGGACTTTCCGACTACAGCCAGAAGCTGCCCTATTTCGTCTGCGCGGGCGTGGCCGTGATTGCTGCCGTGATTGCCTTTTCGAAGTTTGGAAGGAAGGGAACGGGCAGTGATGAGGTATTCGCCGAAGGCAGCCCCGAGGACCAGGCTGGTTGAACCTGATTCATGTCAGGAATCCGCAACATCATCTTCGATTGGTCGGGAACGCTGGTCGATGATCTTCCGGCCACGGTAACGTCGATGAATCATGCATTGGGGCCCCATGTCACACAGCCCTATTCGGTGGAATCATTTCGAGAGGATTTCTTTCTGCCCTATCCCGAGTTCTACAAGACAGTAGCCCCGGGTATTTCCCTTGAAGTGTTGGAAAGGATGTTTCACGAAAAGTTCGAGGAGTTGCATGCTGGCGTGCTGATGTTGCCCCATGCGACTGAATTCCTGGAATTCTGTGCCACCCATGGATGGCGCTGCCTTGTGTTGACATCGCTCAGGTCAGACCGGTTTGAGGAGCAGGCTGAAAGGCTAGGTGTCAGGCGTTTCTTTGAAATCGTATACGCAGGGATCAAAGACAAGCGCCATGTGATTGGGGAGATCCTGACATCCAACGAATTGGTGGCTTCTGAAACGCTCTACGTTGGAGATATGGTTCATGACATTGAAACAGCACGCTTTGGAGGAGTGAGGTCGTGCGCGGTGTTGACTGGCTACACGGGTATGAGGCAATTGAGTTCATCCAGACCTGACTGGATGGTGGAGCATCTTGCTGAGCTCAGATCTCTAGTCGAAGAGGGGATCGTTCCCGCTCAATTGAGAGCCGAGGTTCCTGCCGTCGTGGTGAAGCGACCGATTGTGACGGTAGGCGCCCTGATCAGGAATGAACAGGGACAGTGGCTGGTAGTAAGAACGAGGAAATGGTCGGAAACATGGGGCATGCCAGGT
>CAZKNW010000806.1:0-1645 GCA_964554035.1 uncultured Verrucomicrobiota bacterium | reverse complement strand
ACGACATCCAGGGCCTGCTCACCGGCATCTGGCGCATGGAGGCCATCCAGCGTCCCAAGGTTGGTGAAAGTCACCTGGGCCGACTCAAGCTCCAGGATCCCGCCAAGGCGGAATCGGCAGAGGAATCCGCCATCAAGGTGACCCTCAAGGATGGTTCCGGCAAGGCGCTGAACACGGTCTACATCGGCAAGGAGCACATGACCAAGGCCCAGTCGAACGGCGGCTTTGGAGGTGGCAGCTGGCCCGATGGACGTTATGTCATGGTCGGCAGCGATGTCTCCACGGTCAGCCTGGTCAAGGAAACCTTCCAGAGTGCCGGGACCAAGGTCCCCAACTGGTTGTCGAAGGATTTCTTCAAGGTGGAGAAACTCAAGTCGGTCCAATACACCGACGCCGCCGGAACCAACTCATGGAAGCTGGTCCGGGATTCCGAATCGGCCGAGCTCCAGCTGGCAAACGCAGGTGAAAAGGAGATTGTCAACGACACCAATGCACGGTCATTGAAGACCCTCTTCTCCTCCCCCTCCTTCACCGATGTGGACGTGGAGACCGACCCGGTCAAGACGGGCCTCGACAAGCCGGCCAAGGTCGTGATCAGCACCTTCGACAACTTCACCTACGAGATCGCCATCGGTGGCGAGGACTCCGATGAGAATCGCTATCTTTCCATGAAGGTGACCGCCGACATCCAGAAGGAGCGCGCTCCCGGAGAAGATGAGAAGGAGGAGGACAAGGCGAAGCTCGACAAGGAACACGCGGATCAGGTCGCCAAACTCGAGGAGAAGCTCGAAAACGAGAAGAAATTTGAAGGCCACACCTTTCTCGTCAGTGGATGGACGGTCAATTCCGTCATGAAGCCCCGATCCGAAATGGTGAAGGAGAAGCCTGAGGAAAAACCGGCTGAACCCGCCGTCCAGATTCCACTCAAGCCGGGCGAAGCCCTCCCTCCCGCACCTCCTACCCCTCCTGCGGGTGGAAACTGAGGTTCCGGAAAAACATTCCCCTCAAGGCGGTGTCATGAATGACACCGCCTTTTTTATCCGCCTCCCGTGCGGATGAGGAACTAGACCCTCCACGGTTTCATCCCTATCCTCTCCCGATGCGACGCATTCATGTCTCCCTCGGGGAACGAAGCTATGACATCAGGATCGGTGGCGGACTGATCCAAAGGATCGGGGCCGAATGCCACAAGCTCGGCCTTGGCAGGCGTTGTGCCATCGTCACCGACTCAAACATTCCCGCCTGGGCGGTGAAGACAACCACCAGGTCCCTGAAGGCAGCCGGCTTTGAAGTCCTCACCATCACCCTCGTCGCTGGAGAGAAGTCCAAGAACCTCTCCAATGTGGAAAAGGTCTTCAACCAGCTCGCATCCCACCGGCTTGAAAGGAAGTCTTTCCTCATCGCCCTCGGCGGTGGTGTGGTCGGAGACCTGACCGGATACGCGGCCGCCTCCTACCTGAGGGGAATCGACTTCGTCCAGGTCCCCACCACCCTGCTCGCTCAGGTGGACAGCTCGGTCGGAGGAAAGACGGGCGTCAACCTGAAGGCGGGCAAGAATCTGGTTGGAGCCTTTCATCAACCCCGCCTCGTTCTCTGCGACACCGACATCCTCAAGGATCTGCCCGACCGGGAATATCGGTCCGGC
>CAZKNW010000805.1:0-1645 GCA_964554035.1 uncultured Verrucomicrobiota bacterium | reverse complement strand
TTCGATCATGGATTCCTGTCCGTTGCCTCCTGCAGCCCCAGCCGTTCCAGCATCATCACCGGACGCTATCCGCACAACACCGACGCCGAACAACTCCACTGGCCCCTGCCCGGGCGCCACCTGACCTTTGTCGAGCTTCTCAAGGCATCCGGCTACTGGACCGCAGCAGCCGGCAAGTGGCACTTGGGGGACGAGATCAAGGATCATTTCGATGTCATCCGCGAGGCGGATACGTCTGGATTCCAGCTTCCCACCGGTGATGCCGAGAAGGCGGGCAAATTCGTCCAGACGATGGAGGGTGACGCCCGAAGTGGCTGCGACCAGTGGGTTCCAACCCTCAGGTCACGCCCCAAAGACAGGCCATTCTTCCTCTGGCTTGCCGCACTGGATCCCCATCGCCCCTACGATGAAGGTATCCTTGAGAAGCCCCACACGCCCGACCAGGTCATCCTGCCTCCCTACGTCATCGATCACCCCGACACCCGGAAGGATATGGCTCTCTACTACGACGAGATCACCCGCCTTGACGGCTTTGTCGGACAGGTTCTGGATGAGCTCGACCGCCAGAAGATCCGGGAGAACACCCTGATCGTTTACATCAGCGACAACGGCCGCCCGTTTGTCCGTGACAAGACCACCCTCTACGACAGTGGCATCCGCACCCCCTGGCTGGTTTCCTGGCCCGCAAAGGTCAAGGCCGGCACCAGCACGGCCTCACTCGTCAGCGCAGTGGACTTGGCACCCACGTTCATTGATGTCGCCGGCATTCCCTCCACGCCCCTGTTTGAGGGAACGAGTTTCCTGAAAACCCTGAGCAACCCAAAGGCCCGCATCCGCGACCACATCTTCGCCGAGAAGCACTGGCACGACTATGAGGACCAGGTCCGCGCGGTGCGTGATGATCGTTTCAAATACATCCGCAACTACTACAACGACCTTCCCCTGACCCCCTCCGCCGACGGTGTCCGCTCACCCGCCTTCCAGAAGATGCTGGCGCTCTCGAGGGAAGGGAAACTGACCCAGGCCCAGATGGCCGTCTTCGTGAAACCAAGGCCCGAGGAGGAACTCTACGACTGCAAAGCGGATCCCCATGAAATCCACAACCTCGTGGAAGACCCCAAGTATGCGAAGCAACTGAAGAAACTCCGCAAGGCCCTTTCCAAGTGGCAGGAAGAATCCGACGACTACATTCCTGAGATCCGGACACCGGATGAGTTCGACCGGGAAACAGGTCTCGCCACCCCGGCCCGCATCCGACCACGCCCCTCCAAGGCCGACATGCTGGAGGGGCCGCTTAAGGGAAGAGTGAGGTAAGTTTCAGGGGGAGGGACCGCCCCCAAGACCGCCTTCAGGCGACCTTCGCGTGAGAATGGCCGACAGGTTCTCAATTTCCGAACAGGAAACCGAGTAGCCTTGCCTCAAGCCCGTGGCTTTGTTAGCGCCTCCCTTTCCTCCTTGAGCAACCTGAGCTGAATCTATGGCGATCGATGACAAGCCACGTCATTACTGGCGGGCGAACCCGAAGCTTTTTTCCATACGGCCTTGAATGGGTTCGCAAAGAAAGGATACCTGCGCCCGTTCAATATCTTGCCAATGAAGCTGGATCTCACCAGATAGTGGTAGGACAAAAACAAGAGGACAAGAC
>CAZKNW010000804.1:0-1647 GCA_964554035.1 uncultured Verrucomicrobiota bacterium | reverse complement strand
CCACTCCGAGGCTCCGATCAACATCGGCATCAGGTCCAGTTCCCAGGCACGCTCCTTGGAACCGTTCTGCCCGGCCACGTTGTAGGTCACACCATGGTTCTTGAGGATGCGGCGGGCACCGTTCCAGCGATCAGACAGGGCTCCACCCCCCAGCCGCTCGAAATTACCAATGAATTCCTTCCAGTGTGCACGAGGCAGGCCGTCCACGCCCATGAGTTCATCAAACACCCCATGGGAGTGTTGATAGGAAGCCAGGAAACCTGACTCCATGGACTGCGTCTGCTGCATCGAGACTTTCACAAGGGCAGGACGTTATCCGCACCCGGAGCGTTTGAAAACCCTAGAACTCAATGCAACTGGGAGGCATCCGAGGAGCCTTCCTGGAAGTCGGAGGGCCGTCGAAGATCGAGGGTCATCGGAAAATCCCGGTTCTTCTCCTCGGGTGGAATCGGCATCCTTCCGGGTGAGTGCCCCAGCTGTGAGAATCGAGCCAGCCGCCTGCCCTCCGCCTCATAGGAATTGATGGGAAACATCTCGTGATTCCTGCCGGCCGGATCGGACACGTTGTAGCGGCATCCGGCCACTGAACGGCCGTTCCAGGTATCCAGGACGTCAAAGATCAGGGGCACATGGACACCAATGGTCGGATGGAGGCACTCGGGAGGCTGCCAGGCACGGAAACGGACACCGGCCACATACTCACCACGGGTGCCCGTGGGATGGAGAGGCAAACGACGGCCATTGCAGGTCACGACATGGCGGGAGTCAGTCATTCCCGTCACCTTGACCTGGACCCTCTCCAGCGACGAGTCCACGAAGCGTGAGGTCCCGCCACCGGCATTCTGTTCACCCAGGACGTGCCATGGCTCGAGTGCCTGCCGGATCCCGACGTGCACACCACGATGAACCACTTCTCCGTAAGAAGGAAACTTGAATTCAAAATGAGGATCGAACCATTCCGACTGCATCGGGAGACCGTGGTCCTGCAGGTCCCGGATCACGTCGTCCAGGTCGACCTGATTGAAATGGGGCAGCATGAACCGGTCATGGATCTGCGTTCCCCAACGGACCAGGGGGGTGTCGTAGGGATCCTCCCAAAGACGCGCGATAATCGACCTCAGAAGCAGCTGCTGGGTCAGGCTCATGCGGAAATGGGGCGGCATCTCGAAGGCACGCATTTCGAGCAGCCCCAACCGGCCCGAAGACGAATCGGGGGAGTAGAGCTTGTCGATGCAGAATTCCGCACGGTGGGTGTTGCCTGAGACGTCGACCAGGAGGTTCCGAAACAAGCGGTCCACGAGCCACGGCGTGATGTTCGACTTGGCCGGGACATTGTCGGACGCGATCTCCAGCTCGTAGAGGGCGTCATTCCTTGCCTCGTCCACACGCGGATGCTGACTGGTGGGCCCGATGAACAGTCCGCTGAAAAGGAAGGACAGCGCCGGATGATTCTGCCAGTAGTTCACGAGGCTCCGCAGAAGATCGGGACGCCGCAGGAAGGGACTGTCTGAAGGAAGCTCTCCCCCAAGCGTGATATGATTGCCACCGCCGGTACCCGTGTGGCGTCCATCCAACATGAATTTCTCGGTGGCAAGCCGCGAAAGCCTCGCCTCTTCATAGACGGCAGTCGTCTGCTCCACCATCTCG
>CAZKNW010000803.1:0-1651 GCA_964554035.1 uncultured Verrucomicrobiota bacterium | reverse complement strand
CTCCGAGGATCATGAACAAGACCAACCAGAGTTCGATTGCGAGATCATCGTAGTAGGCCACGCTTTGGTTGTAAGGAGAGAAACCACCCGTTGAGATTGCGGTCATGGCATGATTCACCGCATCGTAGAAATCCATTCCAAGAAACATCAGGCCTCCAAAACAGAAGGCGGAGAGCAGGAAATAGATAAGCCACATCCGAAAGGCGACGTCATGAATCCTTGCCTGCAGTCCCTGACTCGACTTGGCCGAAGACTCATGACGGAACAGCGCCTTGCTTCCCACGCCCAGGTAGGACAGGAGCGCCACGAACAGGACGAGAATTCCAAGACCTCCAAGCCATTGCGTCAGGGACCGCCACAGAAGGAGCGACCTCGGAAACTTGTTGAGGTCCTCGATGACCGTGGACCCCGTTGTTGTAAAACCCGAAATCGACTCAAAGACCGCTCCCGAAAAGGACAGGTGGGGCTCCATGACCATGTAGGGTATCGCTCCAAACAATCCACTCACTATCCAGCCCAATCCCACGATGGCGATGGCCTCCTTGCGAAGGATCTCCATGCTGGTTCGTCGACCAACCATGAAGAGCAGTGCTCCTGAGAAGAGAGTCAACATCACCGAAATGGCGAAGCCATCCACCGCATCGATGCCCGGTCCGTGCTCATCGATTCCAAAGGCATAGGCCAGACAGGAGCCCATCGCTCCACTGACCAGGATCAACAGGGATCCGAGGATCTTGCTGAGCAGCTTGTAATTCATCAGCGGGTAATCAACTTCACCATGTCCTTCCGGGCCTTGGCCGCCACGATCGCGTAAAGCGTGTCCCCGGCATTGAGAACATCACCGCCACCGGGAACAAAGGCCTCTTCCTTGTGGAGGATGGCCACGAGACCCGACTGCCTTGGGAACTTGATTTCGGAAACCTTCTTGCCGGCCACCCTGCCCCCCTCTGGAATCACGGTCTCAATGATTTCCGTTCCTCCCGCCAAAGTCATCACGATGTGGAATTTGTCGGATGTGACAAAGCGAAGGAGGTCACGGCTGGTTGCGACGCGTGGACTGATCGCACCCAGGATGCCCAGCTTCTCACTGCTTCTTGAGATCACGTCCGCGTAGTCGGACCTCTGGATCAACACCAGGCAGTGCCTTGTTCCCAAGGTCTGTGCCTGGAGGCAGGTCATCACGTTGTCCTCGTCATCACCGGACGCCGCGATGAAGAAATCCGCATCACCCACCTGCTCCTCCTTGAGTTGCTGGAGGGAGGTGGCATTGCCATGGATGATCACGGAATTCTGAAGAAGGTTGCTCAGCTCCTCACAACGCTTGCGGTTGGACTCGATGATGCGGACACGAAACTCGGTTCCTTCAAACATCTGGGCCAGTGCGAGGCCGTATTCGGTGCCCCCGAAAATGACGATGTTCATGGCGCCTTCCGAGGCGTCCTCCGGATGAAGCAGCGGAAGCGCGTCCTTCAAGGCGTGAGGTTCACCAAAGATCGTCACCAGGTCCCCGGCCTGCAGGAGTTCATCGGCATCGGGTATGATGTTTTCACCAAATCGCTGGATGAAGGCGATCCTGACCCTCTTCGGAAAAGGAAGCTGCCGGATTGGCGTCTCCACGACCTGGCTGTGCGGAGAAACAAAGGTCTGTTGA
>CAZKNW010000802.1:0-1653 GCA_964554035.1 uncultured Verrucomicrobiota bacterium | reverse complement strand
ATTGCCGCCAAGGCTAAGAATCTCATCCATATCTATCTTCCTGGAGGTATGGCTCATCAGGAATCATGGGATCCCCAGATCCACGCTCCGCTGGAGTATCGCGGGCCCCTAGGTTCTGTGCAGACTTCCATCCCAGGAGTCCACTTCAGCCAGTACATGAAGCAGACCGCGAAGATCGCCAACAAAATGACGATCATCCGCTCCATGACGCATGGTGAGGCAGCGCACGAGCGCGGCACCCACAACATGTTCACCGGCTATCGTCCGAGCCCGGCCCTTGATTTCCCGAGTTTCGGAAGCGTTATTTCCCATGAGTTTGGCCCCCGCAAGAACCTGCCTCCTTACGTTGCGATCCCGAACCAGCCGAACAAGTATGCCGGTGTCGGCTACCTGAGCTCGGCGTTTGGTCCGTTCAGCCTCGGGAGCGATCCTGCAAGTGGTAACTTCGCCGTTCGCGATCTGGCCCTTCCCAAGGGAATCGACGAAAAGCGCTTTGCCATGCGTCGTTCACTCCGTGACACCGTGGATGCCCACTTCAGCGCCCTTGAGAAATCGGATGCCCTTGAAGGCATGGATTCCTTTTACCAGCGTGCCTACAGCCTGATCTCTTCCGAGAAGGCACGTGAAGCCTTTGACATCAACAAGGAAGACAACAAGCTTCGTGACCAGTATGGTCGCAACCAGGCCGGTCAGCGCATGTTGCTTGCACGTCGACTCGTTGAGGCTGGTGTCCGCATGGTTACCCTGACCTACGGCAGCTGGGATCATCATGACAATGTTTCCCGCGGCATTGAAAGTGGTCAGCCCAGCCTCGATCAGGCTCTTGCCCGCCTGATTACCGACCTCGAAGAGCGCGGTATGCTCGATGAGACCCTGGTGATGGTCACCAGTGAATTTGGACGCACCCCGATGATCAACAAGACGGCCGGCCGTGATCACTGGCCAAAAGTCTTCTCGATTGCCATGGCCGGTGGCGGCATCAAGCGTGGATTTGTCCGTGGCAGCTCCGACGCCATTGGTGCTGAGCCGGACGAGGCGCCGACTTCCGTCCAGGATTACGCCAAGACCGTTTACCACCTCCTTGGAATTGATGCGCACAAGGAGCTGATGGCTCCGGGGGCACGGCCGATCGAGATTGTCGACGGTGGTCAGGTTCTCACGGACATCCTTGCGTAGGAAGTCCGGTTAACCTCTCAAAAATCTGAAGCCTGACCCACTCGGTCGGGCTTCTCCTTATTTAGGCAGAAAACGCTAGAAAGAATCATGAAATCCAAATCGATCATCCTGCTGGCTACCGCAATCCTGGTGGCCATGGTTTCCGGGCTCCAAGCCATGGAGCCTCAGATTGGCAACAACCGTGGATACGGGGATACCTCACGCTTCACGACACCCATGGGACTCAAGAGGGGTGCGGAGGCCGATGTTACCTTCTACGGCAACAATCTCACCGATGCGGAAGAGATTCTCTTTTACCAACCGGGCGTCCAGGTCGTCTCCATCGACAAGAAGGAGGATCGGAAGATCATCGCCAAGCTGAAGATTGATTCGGATTCACCGCTGGGTGAGCACTATTACAGGATTCGCACCAAGTCCGGAGTCACCACGATTGGCACCTTCCATGTGAATCTGTTCGACAATGTCGATGAAAAGGAG
>CAZKNW010000801.1:0-1664 GCA_964554035.1 uncultured Verrucomicrobiota bacterium | reverse complement strand
GCGGAGATCAAGGGATTGGAGAGCAGGTTGGTTTCCCGCTTCGAATGGGGCATGACGGTGGATCTCCAGCCACCTGATGTGGAAACCCGTACCGCCATCCTTCGCAAGAAGGCGGAACTCATGAATGTGCGCATGAGCGAGGATGCCTTGAGCTACATCGCCACGAAGGTGCGTGCCAATGTCCGCCGTCTGGAGGGTGCATTCACCCGGGTTGCCTCCTACAGCCAGCTCACCGGCAAGGAGGTTTCCATCAAGATCGTGGAGCAGCTTCTACAGCAGGTCCTTCATGAGGAATCCAAGCAGACGGTGACCGTGGATGTCATCCAGAGGCGGGTTGCGGATCACTACGACCTGCGACTTTCCGACATCCTGGGCCGGCGTCGTCCCGGAAACATCGCTTTTGCCAGGCAGGTGGCGATGTATCTCTGCCGGAAGCTGACCGGGCGTTCCCTGAGCTCCATCGGGGATGCCTTCGGTGGTCGCGACCATGGCACGGTGATGCACGCCTGCCGTGCGGTGGAGGACCGGATGGAGACCGAGCCGGACGTCCGCCAGAGCATCAACTACCTGGAGACCCAGATCCTTCGTTGACCTTCCCGGCAATAGGGACTTGGATGCCCGCAATTTAATGAAGGCCATCCAGGTAATGGGACTCAGCAAGACCTACCGCACCTACAGGAAGCAACCCGGCATGGCGGGTGCGATCCGGGGGCTCTTTCATCGCGAATTTTCCAACACCCATGCGGCGCGGGAAGTCTCCTTCGAGGTCGAGGAGGGCGAATTGGTCGGTTTTCTCGGACCCAATGGGGCAGGGAAGACCACGACCCTCAAGATGCTGTCGGGACTTCTGTATCCCACCGCGGGTGAGGCCAAGGTCCTTGGATACACGCCCTGGGAACGAAAGGATGGCTATCGCAGGCAGTTTGCCCTCCTTCTTGGGCAGAAGAACCAGCTTTGGTGGGATCTTCCCGCCCGCGAGTCCCTCGAGCTCAATGCCCGCATCTATGGCATTCCTGAAGACCGGTTCCGTTCCACTGTGGATGAACTGACTTCCCTCCTGAACGTGGGCGAGAAGCTGAATGTCATGGTCCGTGAGTTGTCGCTGGGGGAGCGGATGAAGATGGAACTGGTGGCATCGCTCCTTCATCGCCCCAAGGTCCTTTTCCTCGACGAGCCTACCATTGGTCTCGACGTCGTTTCACAGAAGACCGTTCGAGAGTTCCTCAAGGACTACAATGAGCGGGAGAAGACGACCATCCTCCTGACCAGTCACTACATGGCGGACATCCAGGCTTTGTGCCGGCGGGTGATCATCATCGACAAGGGGGTGGTGTTCTTCGATGGGCCGCTCAGGGAGGTCATGGATCGCTTTGCCAATTTCAAGTTGATTCGGATCCACTGCGAAAAGGTTGCCCCGGGAGAATGCGCCATACTTCCAGAGATCGGGGAATTGGTGGAGAAGGATGAGGCGACCGTGAAGCTGAAGGTGCCGAGGGACAAGGTGATCGCCGCCTGCAAGCGCCTGCTGGACGAATTGCCCGTGTCAGACATCGATATTCAGGAGGCACCCATCGAGGACGTGATCCGCGAGCTCTTCGCATCACACGAGGCGGCATCCGAACCAGACTTGGGTTGAGGCAGGTTCGCTGTGCTTTCCGGCACGA
>CAZKNW010000800.1:0-1665 GCA_964554035.1 uncultured Verrucomicrobiota bacterium | reverse complement strand
TCCCTCATGATGGATCTCCACGGAACGGAAGACTGATGAGAGGGTCTTGTAGAGTGAGGAAGTGAAGAAATCACGCCCCGGCTCGAAACTTCCAAAGCTGTTGATCACAAGAACACCATCCTCTTCCATCACCCGTCTGACCCCCTCGAAGGCTTCTTTGGTCATGAGGTGGGAAGGTGAGGAATCGCCGAGAAAGGCATCCAAGATGACCACGTCATACTTTCCATCCGTTCGATTGAGGACCTGCCTGCCATCTCCAAGTATGATGTTCAACTGCCCGGGTTCGAGGTCAAAGAAACGACGCCCAACCTCCACAATCTCCGGATTGATCTCGACCACGTCAATCTTGACGCCTTCCGCGTGGAATTGCATTGGCACGATTCCCACCCCCAACCCGATGCAAAGGACCCTCTCGATCCTCTGTGCATAGACATGGGAGAGCCCGTGCAGCATGTAGGTGAACAACGTCGTGCTCTGCTTCGTTTCCGGATCGTAGATGTTTTGCGTCAACCGGTCGTTGAGATAGTAGTAATGGCCGTAATCCTTGTCCTTCCAAACCTGGATGTATCCGAAATTCGAGTTGCCACGATACAGTTCTTCAAACCGTTCCGCCCTGACCTCCATCTCCCCCCTCGCTGCAGCACCACCAAGAAGAAGGGCCACAACAGATACTCCCATCGCCTTTGCCTGGTTCGATCTGGCTCCCCACCTGACAAAATAGATGATTCCAACCACGAACAACACGCACGAGGTGGACCACATGGTGATCGAGTTGGGAAGAAGGGGAATCAGAACATAGCCGATCAGAATGGCGCCCAGAACACTGCCAAAGGTGCTGATAGCGGAGAGCCTCCCGACCTGCCCTCCAACCGACACCAGATCACTGGTCAGGACGCGAATGAAGAATGGCCCCACCGCAGCAAGGAGTGTCAGCGGCACGAAGAAGAGGAAACCTGAGGCAAGAACCGAGGCCACCGGAAGACTGAACTTCAGGCAGCCGAGCGCGACCGACTCGGTCAGCCCTATGGTGAGGGAAAGGTAGACTGCGGCGGCCATGATGGAAACGTAGATCCTCTTGAGATCCGCTGACTTGTCCACAAGCCACCCCCCAAAGTAATACCCGACCGCAAGGGAGATCAACGTCACGGATATCTGTGCCGTCCACACGAAGTGGGAGGTCCCCAGAAAGGGGGAAAGCATCCTCGCTCCAAGTATCTCAACGATCAGGATTGCAGCCCCAGTTATGGCGGCCGTCAGGTAAAGATACCTGCGCAAGCCCGCGCTCGCTCCTCCGTCATCGACCCGTTTCTTTTCTTTTGGAGACATGGAAAACGCGCAGACTGCCCTACCCCCAAGCAGGAAGCAACCCATCTGAGAAGCGATCATCCACGACCATCTCCGCCCTACCTGACCGCGTTTCGCAAGTCCCCTATCCGATTCCGGAAATCCTTCAGCACCTCCGAATACTTGGGCAACAATGCCAGGTTCTCTGTCTCCTCATAGTCCTGCTCCAAATCGTAAAGCTCTTCAAACAGTGGAGATGAATCCACGTATCGAATGTATTTCCATCGAGTCGTGCGAATCCCCTCATTCCTTGGAATGAACATGCTCCAACCGTCCATTGGCTGAAAAAAATGTTCATAGTAGAATTCATGCCGCCAATCG
>CAZKNW010000799.1:0-1670 GCA_964554035.1 uncultured Verrucomicrobiota bacterium | reverse complement strand
CGAGTCATGGCATGGCTGCTGATTTGCCTGCTTGCCCCCTTCTGCCTTGTCGGGGGCACGACAACCGTACTTTGCCTCGGCTCAGATGGGCACGTGGCTCTGGAATCCGCGGTGGATGGTGCCTGCCAAAAGAGGCTTCAGCATCACGACCATGATCACAAGGGAGGAGCTCCGATCCATTCCCACGGGCATTCGGAACACGAACACGATGACTGTTGTGGGGGCTGTTCCGATGTGGCGCTGGAGCTGGAAGATTGCGTCGCACGTCACGATGCAGCGCTCTTCTCCGCCCAGTTTCTGGAACTGACATCCTTGTCCAATTCCTTCATGGCGATCTCAGCCCCAAGGCCGCATGTCATCCCTATGGCAAGCCCGCCACCAAAGGGACCTGTCTCTCCATTGTGGACCTGGAATACGGTCCGGCTTCTTCTCTGATACCCTCTCCCAACGAATATCCGGGCTTCCCTCTCAAAGGGAAGGTTCACCCCATTTTTTGATTCGTTCAGGAGAAATCCATGTATCGCCCAATTGCACTCCACCTTCTGCTGATAGCACTGACGCTTTCAGCAGATCCCAAGACAGACAATCCTCCCAAAGCCACACCAACCGGGGAATTGTATCAACTGTCCCTCGACCTCATTCCCGAGCTGGTGAGGCAGCACAATCCCGACCTGGCCAACGCAAGAGCATTGGTAATGGAGATCGAGGCCAGGGCCGGAATGGCCGGGCTGAGGGATAATCCTGAGATCGTCACCTCCTTCCAGAATGATCCACGTTTTCGGGAAGTCGGCGGCAGGATCGGGGTCATCCAATCCTTTCCCGTTACGGAACGACTTTTCCACGAGAAGAGGGTCTCAAAGGCAGAGGTCAACATCGCGGCAGGTGAGGTTGCAAGCGTGGAACAGCGACTTATCGGACAGGCAAACCTGCTTTTGGTCCGCCTCCTGGCGCTTCGCCAGCATGAATCCCTTCATGACGCTCATCTAGAACTGGCAGATGAACTCGCCGACTATACAGCGATGGCTGCATCCAAGGGAGAGGGATCCCAACTGGATGCCACCCAGTCACGGCTGGACGCCGAGCAACTGAAGCTCGAGCTTCGCCAGATCGATCTTGAAGCCACTCGTCTCCAATCGGAACTGCGGACGTTGCTGGGGCTTCCCAGTACAGCACGCATTGAAGTCGGCGGAAAACTACGTGAAGCAACCTTCACCCCCTTTCCGAAAGTGGTGCCGGAGAACCGGGCCGACCACCAGACCCTGACTCTTCTCATTGAGGCGGCCTCTGAGGCAACGGAACTTGAAAAGGCACGCCGATGGCAGGACATCGCCGTCGGCCTCTTCACGGAGGTTTCAAGGGAAGAAGATGCTCCCATAGGCCTGGAGCGGGAGCACCGTATCGGTTTCAGCCTTTCGATTCCCCTGCCTCTATGGAACAGGAATGAAGGCGCCATCAAGTCCTCTGAGATCAGGACCTCCCGCTTGAAGCAATCCCTTGAGTCACTGAAAATTCGCATCGCCAACGAGGCCTCCAGCGCCCACGACGACTTGATGCGGCAGCTTAGACTCGCGGAAGACATCCAGGAAAACCTAATTCCCAAGGCGGAAGCCCAGGTGGATAAGACCCTTGCGGCCTATCGGCTAGGTCAGATAAGCCTCGAGCCGGTTCTC
>CAZKNW010000798.1:0-1670 GCA_964554035.1 uncultured Verrucomicrobiota bacterium | reverse complement strand
AACCTACAACTTTTCCGAGGACTTCCGCCCGTTGTGTGGATGCAAGGAGGGCAGGGAGGGTCTCCTTGACCTCATTCCCGAGATTGATGTCGACACCAGCCTTGGCGTATGCGGATTTCTTCATGTATTGAAAAGACCTATCTCAGGTCCTTGAGCAGCGTGAGTTGTTCTTCGCCTGCGCCACCTTCCTTGTCTACGAGGGGAACAGGATAGTCGCCGGTGAAGTAGTGATCGGTGAATGAGGGGTTCTCCGGGTCCCTGCCTTTATGGCCGACCGCGCGATACAGGCCATCTATGGAAACGAATGCCAGACTGTCCACCCCGATGTGGGCCCTCATCTCCTCGAGCGACATCCTGTTTGCGAGAAGCTCCTTTTCGGTGGCCATGTCGATTCCGTAGTAGCAGGGGTATTTGATGGCTGGACTGGCGACCCTCATATGGACTTCAGCTGCACCAGCCTCCCTGACCATTTCAACGATCTTGACCGAGGTTGTGCCGCGAACGATGGAATCGTCAACGAGGACCACTCTCTTACCCTCAAGGATCATGCGGTTTGCATTGTGCTTCAGCTTGACTCCGAGATGACGAATGTGGTCCTGAGGTTCAATGAAGGTGCGGCCCACGTAGTGATTGCGTATGATGCCAAACTCAAAGGGAATTCCAGATTCCTGCGCGTATCCCAACGCAGCCGGGTTGCCCGAATCCGGAACAGGAACGACCATGTCCACGTCGGCGGGGGATTCTTTGGCAAGCTCTGCTCCTATATTCTTCCTCACCTCATAGACGCTCTTGCCGTTCATGAAGCTATCCGGTCTCGAAAAATACACGTGCTCGAAGATGCAGAGGCGCGCCTTCTTGCGAGGGAACGGCTGATGGCTCTTGATCCCTTTTTCGTTGATGATGACGATCTCTCCCGCCTCGACATCCCTCACGTAAGTGGCTCCAAGGATGTCAAAGGCCACGGTTTCCGACGCTAGGATGTGAACATCATCGCCAATCTTTCCTATCATCAAGGGGCGTATGCCGACAGGGTCCCTTGCTCCGATGAGTCCGTCCTTCGTCAGCATGACGAGGGCATATGCCCCTTGCACCTTTTGAAGGGCGGTCACCAGCCTGTCTTCAAAGGCACCTTCTTCAGTGGCCAGAAGATGGACGAGGATTTCAGTGTCGGTGGTCGACTGGAAAATGCTTCCCCGCTGGATGAGCTCCTTGCGGAGTGTCCGGGCATTCGTCAGGTTGCCGTTATGGGCGACAGCGATGCCTCCTGTTGAGATCTCAGCGTAGAGAGGCTGAACATTACGGAGCATCGGGGCCCCTGTTGTGGAATAGCGATTGTGACCGACAGCCGAAAATCCCTTCAGCTTGGCCATGGTCTCTGGAGCACCGTATGCATCCGCGACGTGGCCAAGAGCGCGATGCGCATAGAATTCCTTGCCATCCCAAGAGACGATCCCGGTTCCTTCCTGGCCGCGATGCTGCAGGGCATGAAGGCCCAAGGCGGTATGGGCTGCGGCGTCCTTTGTTCCGTGGATGCCAAAAACGGCGCAGAAATGTTTTGGATGGTCGTCGTCGTACATCACCAGGAGTTCAAGACAGGAACATGCAACGGGATGAAACCGCGGAAAAGGCTTCAAGAACGTGCTGCTTTAAGCTTGAGGATCGCATCGGTC
>CAZKNW010000797.1:0-1676 GCA_964554035.1 uncultured Verrucomicrobiota bacterium | reverse complement strand
AGGAGACGGTGAACCCCAAGGGGCGCGACAAGGCGGACGAACATCTCATCTTCAATGCCGAACCGCATCGGAAGATCAGTGGTGCGCTGAGCTGGCTGCCTGCGGATGGCACCGATGAGGAACAGACCGACGGCATGATCGCCACCGAGGCCATCAGGATGATGAAGCGCCACAAGGACGAACCCTTCTTTGTCGCCGCCGGTTTCTTCCGCCCCCACACGCCTTACGTCGCTCCGAAGAAATATTTCGACCTGTATCCGCTGGACCAGATCCGCCTGCCCTATGCACCGGAGGATGACCGGGCGGACATCCCTGTGGCGGCCTTTGCCCACAACAACCCGGTGCCCAACTACAGCCTGGATGAACTGACCTGTCGCAAGGCGCTTCAGGCCTACTACGCCTGTGTGTCCTTTGTGGATGCCCAGGTCGGCCGGATGCTGGATGCATTGGATGAAATGGGGCTGGCGGACAAGACCATCGTGGTTTTCTGGAGTGACCATGGTTACCACCTTGGAGAGCACAACGGCATCTGGCAGAAGCGAACCTTGTTCGAACAGGGTGCCCGTGCACCCCTCATCATGCGCGTGCCCGGCATGCAGGGGAATGGTCAGCCTTGTCGCAAGATCGTGGAGTTCGTGGACATCTATCCCACTGTGGTGGATGCCGCCGGGCTTTCCATTCCGAAGGGACTGGATGGCCGAAGCCTCCTGCCGCTTTTGAAGAATCCCCTGGCGGAATGGAACGGCATGGCCATCACCCAGATCCTAAGACCGCAGGACAACCGATTGAGCACACCGGTCATGGGAAGAAGCGTCCGCACCCAACGCTGGCGCTACACCGAATGGGATTCAGGAAAGAAGGGCGTCGAACTCTACGACCACCACGCCGACCCCATGGAGTTCAACAACCTCGCACTCGATCCCGACAAGGAGGCGAGGAAGGTGATGGATCGGCTGAAGAAGGCCTTCAAGAGCAAGGCAAGTGGAGACGTGCCGAAGAGTCCTTTCAATCCGCCGCGGTTGTAGGGAAGGAATGAGTCAGGCCTTCAGCCCTCTTTTGTATTTGGGCATCACCCCAGGCTGCACTTGAGTCGCACCGTTGGCGCTTTTTTTGAGGGCCGAAGGTTCGGTTTATGGGTAGCCTAGGGTGAAGCCCTAGGTCCCGGTGCATGGAGCTGGAACAAGCGCTGTAGGCGTGATTCAAAAGTCCCTTTGCGGAGAAAAGACTCGTTTGTTCCCAACACCATGCCCCGAAAGCGGGACGCGGCCCCGCACTCCAGAACCTGTCGGGCGTAGCTTATGCACGGGGGCATTCGGAAACGCACGCGCGGATTCAACCCAAACCCAATGCTGGGTCCTGTCTATTTCTACTCCGCTGCCTTGGATGTTCTCGCCACGCCGGTCTTGATGGCGGCTTTCTTCACCGCAGCGGACACCTTGGGCACGACGCTTTGGTCGAAGACGCTGGGGATGATGTAGTCCTCGGTCAGGTATTCCTCGTCGATCACGGAAGCCAGGGCCTCGGCAGCAGCCATCTTCATGGTCTCGTTGATCTCCCTTGCGCGGCAATCCAGGACGCCGCGAAAGAGGGCGGGGAAGCAGAGGACGTTGTTGATCTGGTTGGGATAGTCGCTCCGTCCCGTGGCCACAATGCGGGCGTGCTTCATGGCGATCTCG
>CAZKNW010000796.1:0-1684 GCA_964554035.1 uncultured Verrucomicrobiota bacterium | reverse complement strand
ACGGCCCACCCTATATTCAACGCCCGCAGCGGCAGCCAGATCGCCTTCATAGGTGCCGTCGATGAACGTCCCTGCGCGAATGCCGAGTCTTCCTCCCTTTGGGTCTTCGAAGCTCGTCCGGACAATCCGACCTCCTTGCGCCTCCACGGATTGCAGGTGATGCCCCCGCAAGAAGGTCAGGTTCTCCGCTTCCGCTTCCAGCATCCGCTCAAAGGCCCTTTCCGCAACCGACGGTTCATAGAACCAGCCGTCCCGGGTGAGTTCCCATTGAGGCGAGTTCTCCTTGATCTCAAGCCGATGAATCGCACGCACCCCTTCGATGAACTCAAGAACCACCCCCCCGAACAGCTCCCTGCGAACCGCATCCGTGGTACAGAGACCACTGGCTGTCATGCCTCCGGGATGCACCTGGGGACAGGTCAGGATGACCTTGCAGCCACCGCGAGAAGCCTCGATCGCCGCCGCAAGCCCTCCCGGAGTTGAACCATGCACCAGGACATCGCAGGCCAGATCCTCCATCACGTCTGCTGCAAGCAGCGACGGGGAACCGGCCAGCATGGCAGCTCCCGCACTTTGCTTGAGAAAGGTTCGACGATCCATATGTGGTCTACTCCCGTTCCTGGTCCCAGAATCGGTAAGGATCCTCAAGGCGTTTCATTTCACTGAGGAGGAGGGCCTCCAGCTCGGCACGCTTGGAGGCATACCTGGGATCATCCGCGAGGTTGACCTGATTGGCATCGGGCCGGTTTCCCGTCAAGGCCACCACTTTGGAATCATGATGTTGTTTCAACAGCTCGTCGGGATTCTCCATCAGATTGAAAAGCTGCGTTTCCCGCACCTTGCCATCCAGCACATCATACTTGATCAGCTTCCAGTCACCCCTGCGCACGCTTCGCATACCTGGCTTGGTCCCGCCGCAGTAGGCGCCGTAGATCACATCACGCACCGTATTCCGACCGCCCATCAGGACCGGCTTGAGGCTCTCTCCCTGAATCGTCTTGGGCAATTCCACCCCGGCGAGATCACAGAGCGTGGGAAGGATGTCCAAAAGGTAACTGTTCCCATCGGCACGCGAGCCGGCCCGGATGCCAGGGCCACGGACAATGAAGGGAACGCGCCAGGTATGTTCATAAAGGTTCTGCTTGCCCATCAGTCCATGTCGCCCCACGGAGATTCCATGATCGGACGTGTAAATGACATAGGTGTTCTCCAACTCACCCATAGCCTCCAGCTTCCGGAGCACGAGTCCTACCTGGTCGTCAATGTTCTCAATGCAGGCGTATTCGCGTCCAATCTCGTTGCGAACCGTCGCTTCGGTGCGCGATTGAAACACACCGGGAACATTGACCTCATCCCGAAGCCCGGGATGTCCATGATGAAACGGATGCTCAGGCAGCCAGTTGACCGGTAGCGGAGGCGCCCCCTTCTTGAATTCAGAGGGTGCCTTCTTCGTGTTGAAGGCACCATATTTGGCCAACAGGTCCTCACGTCCCCAGCGCTCGTCATGTGGATGGGAGAATCCGTAGTAGATGAGGAAGGGTCTGGAATCACCGGACTTTTCCCGTCCCTCCAGGTACTCCATGACCTGACGGCCATGCCATTGGCTCCCGTCCTCATCCGTGGAGCCACGGTTTGATTTCTCCTTCACGGTCTGGAAAAGCGCATTGGCGAGCGTGTAGCTGTT
>CAZKNW010000795.1:0-1685 GCA_964554035.1 uncultured Verrucomicrobiota bacterium | reverse complement strand
AAGCAGGGTGACGATCTGCTGCTCGTCTGGAACAGCACATCCCCGGACGTCAGCCTCTGGCTCTATCAGTCCAAGACCGATGGCAGGTGGACCAGTCGAATACTCCCGCTGGCAACCCGGACATTGCGCCTTGGGAAAGGCAGCAGAATCCCGGAACGGCTGTCGCTCACAGCCGTGGACCGCTGCGGCAACCTCAGTGTTTCCCGATTGATAGACCGGGATGAAATCGCGGCTTTATGGGCCCTCGGGACACAATGAGGTGAATTTCATTGGACATCCGGTTACAATCAGGGTTTGTCTGGGCCCTGTTCCTGCTGATAGCAAGTTTAGACGTTTATGAGTTTTTTCAAATTTGAATGCCCCCATTGTCATTCGCGTGTGGAAGCGGGTGACGAACACGTTGGAATGGAGATCGATTGCCCGCACTGCGCGCAGAAGGTGACGATTACAAAGCCCAAGGAAGAGGCCAAACCAACTCCCGATGCCGCAGATTTCTCTGAACCTGAAAAGAAACAGGAAGTCCCGGCGAAAGAGGAAACGTTGGTGAGTTTCCTCACCACCGAGCTCAAGCATGAGTTTGTGGAGGAGGTAAGGCAGATGATCAAGGATCCGGCGAAATGGATTCCAGGCAGGGACAAGGCCAACAAGCTGGTCATGGCTGCCAAGGTGGAGGGAGAAACTGTGATTCCCGTGCCACCCGAAGAGGGAGATGCCACCCACTACAGCGTGATCGGAGCCTTTCAGAAGGTGATGGCGGATCGCAAGGTGGTCATGACGGCGTCCGGACGGAGCCGGCTTCTCACGGTCGAGATTCCCGATGCCGCCGCCAAGACCCTCAAAGTGAAAGAGGTGGATCCAATGACCTTGGATCACAGCCAGTGCCTGGCGATGCTGGATACTCTGGATGACAGCTACAACCAGATGAAGGAGAACAGGGAAGTGGCTGCGAAGCCAAAAGCCAACAGCAGCGACCCCCTCAATAAACTTCTCAATACTGATGGGGAATTGGAGGCAAAGGAGATCGTCAACATTCTTGTTCCGGTTATCCGAAGTCTCCAGGATCGCGTTCGCGTGCTGGAGGATCAATTGAACAAGAAGTAGACAGGAGCCCCTTATTGCTGGAAATCATCCTTATCTGATTGTTCTGTTTTTTTGGAGTCGGCCACCTTGTTGAGCCACGGAAGGTACACATTGCGATAGATTCCGATCAGCATCGATCCCCATATCAGAAGATTGGCGACGACGAAGAGTGTCAATGCGATCCTTTTTCCGATCTCTCCTAATTGGAAAACGATGATACCGAGAAAGACGACAGGAAAGGCAGCCAAGACCATCATCTGAAGTCGGGATGGAGGAGGTGCAAACGGCGCGGACATGAACTTCAGCTGGTTGAGGATCAATCTCCTTGCTCGGTAAGTCCGGTCATCAATCCAATGACCGCCCAAGTTGTCCCCCAGCAGACCGCGGTTTCCTCCAGTCGATCCTTTTTAGCCTTCTTAGTTCCATTGACGGGCCACGAGCCATCGGCTCTTTGGGTCTTGATCAGGAATGCCTTAGCCCGTCCGAATTGAGGAGTGGAGTGTTTAAGACCGGCCTTTGAAAGTGCGTAGAGTTCAAGTCCGGTGCCCAGAGCATCACTTTCATCGTCCACCAACCAGCCCCATCCGCCATCATCACGTTGCAGG
>CAZKNW010000794.1:0-1687 GCA_964554035.1 uncultured Verrucomicrobiota bacterium | reverse complement strand
CGCCTTTGCTTTCGCCGTCGCCGGTTTTTGTGGTGGTTTTACCACTTTCTCGACCTTCAGTCTTCAAACCCTGCAACTGATCAAACAGAATCAATACGGTGCCGCTATAGCGAATATCGGTGTTTCTGTGCTCGTTTGCCTTTTCTTCACTGCGGCCGGGTTCGTTCTTGGCAAGGTATTGATGGGAAGCACCAGTCAGTAGAGTGTTCCACGTGGAACATCAAGGGACGGAAATACCCTCTCTCGGCAGGTGTCTTAAATCCGTTTGGAACAACGAGAACCCCTGTCGCGTTCCACGTGGAACATGGTCCTAAAAGGAGGAGGAACGAACCATTTCCAGGTCTGGGCGACAGCCAATCCAAAGCAAACCTAGGCATACAAACCCGTATGTTCCACGTGGAACAATTAGAGATCGCCGCAACAATCTCCCGAGGAACCTCCCTCCAAATGCTCTTCTGCGCCCAATCTGGACCCTTTCTCGGGACCCCGCTTCATCCAAACCATCACCAAACTGACATCGGCCGGTGAAATCCCACTGATCCTCGAGGCTTGACCTAGGGTCTGCGGGCGAATCTCCTTCAGCTTCTGCTTTGCCTCTGTCCTCAAGCTGGGAATCAGCTCATAATCAAGCCACGCGGGAATTTGGCGTTCTTCCAAGCTTCTGAACTTCGCAATCTCTTGTTCCTGCCTTTCGATGTAGCCTGCATACTTGATGGTAATTTCCACTTGTTGAGCTACTTCCGGATCGATCCCTTCCAGCTTCTTGGGCAAATCATCGTACCGAATCTCTGGTCTCTTGAGCAGTTGTTCCATGCTATACTGGCCTTCTCGTTCCCTGGAAACACGCTTCAGTTCCTCAAATATGGCCTCTTCCTTCTTCTCAAAGGCTTCGAAGTTCCTGTCATTCAGCAACCCAACCTCTCTTGCAATCCTGCTGAGCCGCATATCGGCGTTGTCCTGGCGCAATAGAAGTCGATACTCGGCCCTCGAGGTAAACATCCGGTAGGGCTCTGAGGTCCCCTTGGTAACCAAATCATCGATCAAAACCCCAATATAAGCCTGATCCCGGCGCAAAATGACAGGATCATTCTCCTGAACCTTTCTCGCTGCGTTGATACCAGCCATTAAACCTTGAGCTCCAGCTTCCTCGTATCCCGAAGTCCCATTGATCTGACCGGCTAGAAACAGATTCTCACAGATCTTGGTCTCAAGGGAGGGTTTCAGCTGGGTGGGATGAACGAAGTCATACTCCACAGCATAGGCTGGGCGCATGATCTCGGCGTTCTCACAGCCTATGATGGTTTGGACCATTTCAACCTGAACTTCGAAGGGCAGGCAGGTAGAGAACCCATTTACATAGAACTCATCCGTGGCGATGCCTTCTGGTTCCAGGAAAATCTGGTGCTTCTCCTTGTCAGCGAAGCGCACGATCTTGTCCTCGATGGAAGGACAGTATCGCGGTCCCACTCCCTCAATCCCTCCCGAATACATGGGGGACTTGTGAAGATTGTCCCGAATCAACTCCGCCGTCCTATCCGTTGTAAAAGTGATATGACAGGGAAGTTGTCCATTGATTCGATCCAGAATCGAGCCGGGTGGATATTTTCCCTCGCTGTGCCCCAGGTCCGCTGGGTTGACTCCAGACAACTCGGGATCAAAGAGGTCGTCCTTCCAATAGGTGAAGTAG
>CAZKNW010000793.1:0-1690 GCA_964554035.1 uncultured Verrucomicrobiota bacterium | reverse complement strand
TGGCCCTGCTGCGGGTGGCGTGATGCCCAGGCGGCCTCAAGAGGCTGAAGGCCCTCTCTCCCTTCCCCATCATCTCAAGCGCCTTCAAGGCACCGCCCACCGACCGGCTGGTGTGCCCGAAGATGTTCTCGTAGGAAGGCGTATCGGCATCGAAGGCCGCCTCGTTCTTCACCATCTGGATCAAGTCCGGGACATGCGCCCTTTCAACCTGTTTCAGATCAACAACTGAAGGCTCATGCCATTCAATGCCCGAGATGCCTTCGCCCTTCTTGAGGAATTCAACGGTTCGTGAAATCCGTGCCGGACGTTCCGGATGACCGGGGGAGGAATACTCGACGCAGCGGGGATCGGTGATGATGTGCATGTTGGAACAATAGGCGGAAAGACAAGGTGAGAACAGGAAGAGATCCATTCACGCAGCAGGGGCCACGCGGATCAAAAGGCCCTACCTGGAACGAGGATGAAACCTTCGATGGGTTTCCTTGAGCCGGCTGCTGGCCACATGGGTGTAGATCTCGGTGGTGTTGATGTTGGCATGGCCGAGAAGTTCCTGGATGACCCTCAGGTCGGCCCCGTTCTGAAGGAGATGCGTGGCGAAGCTGTGTCGCAGCATGTGAGGCGTGATGTTCTTCTCGATTCCCACATCCCGGGCACGGGTCTTGAAGCGATTCCACATCGTCGAATGCGCAAAGGAGGTCCCCCTCTGGGTCAGAAAGACATTGGCAGGCGAAAGCCTTGAGACCAGATGAGGTCTGCCCCGGTCCAGATAACGTTGCATGGCCTCCACTGCGCTCCTGCCAACCGGCACGATGCGTTCCTTGTTGCCCTTACCTATGACATTGATGAAGCCCGCCTCCAGGTTCAGCTGTTCCAACCGGAGACCTCGGAGTTCCGCCAAGCGCAGGCCGGAGGCATAGGCCAGCTCAAAGACCGCCTGGTCACAAAGTGAGGATGGCGTCTGTTCAAATGGGTGCTTCAGGAAGCGCTGAATCTCCTCATCAGAGAGGGCCTTGGGCAGTTGTTTCCACCTTCGCGGCAGCGACAGGTTCTCAGCAGGATTGTTCCTGAAGATGCCCTCATCACAGGCAAACTTGAAGAAGGCCTTCAGGGCGGCGATCTCGAGGTAGATGCTGTTTGAGGAAAGCCGTCGCTCCGAGTCCTCCTCCTCGTGGGCAGGCGTCCTTCTCCTCTCATCGGACAGGAACCGCGTCAGCTCCTTCAGGCCCACGTCGTCCCAATCGCGAATCTTTTCCTTTCCCGCCCATGCGATGAAGTTCCTGAGCTGCGTGGAATAGGTGGACGCGGTATTCCTCGACTGCCCCTTCTCATGAAGGAGAAACTGAATGAACTCTTCGATCAGCCCCTCCATGATCCCTTTCACTCGTCGAGCGATCGCCCGGTCAGACGGCGGAAGGCATCCTGATACTTCGCCGCCGTCTTCTCGACGATCTCTTCAGGAAGCGCCGGTGCCGGTGGGGTCTTGTCCCAGTCCAGGGTCTCCAGGTAGTCCCTGACGAACTGCTTGTCGAAGCTCTTCTGGGAGCGTCCAGGCTCGTAATCGTCCGCCGGCCAGAACCTCGAGGAATCCGGTGTCATGGCCTCATCAATCAGGATCAGTTCGTCATCGTCTGTCAGACCGAATTCAAACTTGGTGTCGGCCAGAATGATGCCCTTGGGACGAGCGAAGTCC
>CAZKNW010000792.1:0-1707 GCA_964554035.1 uncultured Verrucomicrobiota bacterium | reverse complement strand
AAGAACATTCCCGTCAATGTGAGGATCATTGCGGCGACGAACCGCAATCTAGAGGAAAGCGTGCGGCGAAACGACTTTCGTGAGGACCTCTTTTTTCGATTGAACGTGATTCCCATCGAGGTGCCACCGCTACGGGAGCGCGGCGAGGACGTCATTCTGTTGGCTGAAAAATTCCTGGCCCGCTTCAACCGCGAGGTGGGTGCGAGGGCACAGGGCTTTACCGGGGAGGCATTGAAGGCCCTGAGGGATCACCATTGGCCGGGTAATGTGAGGGAACTGGAAAACACCATCCAGCGGGCGGTCATCCTAAGCCATGACAATGAAATGATCGCCCCTTCGGTGCTGGGACTGAGCTTTTCGCAGGATTCCAGGACCACCTCCACCTATACGGAGGTCCAGGCCAGTCCCGTCCCCCGCACCTCAGGAAGCGGCGGAGCCGGCGGACCCGGTTTACGAGGACGCTTCAGGCGCGGGCGCCGGTGGTTCGGAGCCTCTTGAGCTGGCTGAAGTGGAGAAGATGCACATCCTGAAGGTCCTTGGAGAGCATGATGGAAACCGCACCAAGGCGGCCGATGCACTCAAGATCAGCGTCAGGACCCTCCGCAACAAGCTCAACGAATACCGGGATTCCGGTGATTTCGAGGGCTGAAGGCCTCTTCGCCCGGAGGAGGCGGCCACTGGTTTTCCCGGCATGGATCTCAAAGTTCACCGTTGACCTTTCGAGCCTTGGGGACACACTTGTCGTCTTTGTTAGACGGCATGAAAACCTTCCTCTTCGTCTGCACCGGGAATATCTGCAGAAGTCCCATGGCCGAGGCGCTCTTTCGTGAACTCCACAGCGGGCGTGACGACTATCGGGTGCTTTCCGCCGGCGTGGCCACGACCGATGGCCAGCCTCCTAGCGAGAATGCCGTGCAAGCGATGGCGGCCAAGGGGATCGACATCTCCTCCCAGCGGAGCAACATGATCACACCGGAGCTGGTGGATGAGGCCGACTACATCCTCGGCATGACGCACAGTCACGTCGAGGCGATGAGCGCCATGTTTCCCAAGGCAAGGGAGAAGGCGTTCCTTGTCCGGGAATTCGACGAGTCCCTCGAGCCCTATGAAATTGATGTCCAGGATCCCATTGGTGGGCCGCTGGAAATCTACATGCACTGCCGGGACCAGATAGAGCAGGGCATCATCACCTTTTCGAACTATCTCAACAAAATGGAAGCACAGAGCGAAATCTCACCCGCATCGGAAACCAACCAGATTGCATCCCGTATCGCCATCGGCGCCGACCACGGCGGCTACGAACTGAAGAACCTCATCAAGACCCATCTCGAGGCCAAGGGCATCGAGGTTCTTGACCACGGTACCCATTCGGATGAATCAACCGACTATCCCGATTATGCCCGCAAGGTGGCCCAGGGGGTGTCGGGTGGGGAGCAGGACCTCGGTATCCTCGTTTGCAAGAGTGGAATCGGGATGAGCATTGCCGCCAACAAGGTTCCGGGTGCGCGGGCGGCGCTGATCACCAGTTCTTCAGGTGCCGCGCTCTCCCGAAAGCACAACGATGCCAATGTCCTTTGCCTGGGTGCATCGGACCTCACCGAGGAAAGCGCCATGGAGATCGTGGATGCCTTCCTGACCACCCGGTTTGAAGGGGGGCGTCATGAACGTCGGGTGAACAAGCTGGAAGGGTGCTGCGGAGACCTCAGT
>CAZKNW010000791.1:0-1724 GCA_964554035.1 uncultured Verrucomicrobiota bacterium | reverse complement strand
CCAGCATCCTTCATCGATGTTGTGGATGAGGAAGTCGCTGACAGCACCACCACTGAGCCACAGGAAGCTGTGGAAATGGCGGATCTGGTGCATCAGTTCGCTCATCGAACCATCGTTCTTCTTGGAGAAGGCGGAACCGATGGGGCCCTGCTGGCGATAGCAGCGGATGTTCAGGATCTCACCGATCTGTCCGTCCTGGATACGGTTCCAGAGTTCCTGCCTGGATTCGCAGTGGCGGCACATGAGACCGACACCGACCTTGAGGTTCTTCTCCATCGCCTTCTTGTTGAGCTCAAGCATGCGTCGGGCGGTGGGTCCGTCGGCGATCACCGGCTTCTCCATGAACACGTTCAACCCCTTCTTGATCGCGTAGTCGAAAAAGACCCAGCGGAACGCGAGGGGTGTGGTGAAAATGGCAATGTCCCCTGGCTTGAGCTCGTCCATGGCGTTCTTGTAGCCGTCGAACCCGATGTGCTTGCGCTCGGGTGTGACATCCATCTTGTCCGCGTGCCGGCGAATGAGCGTGTTGTAGCTCTTCTCCATCTTGTCCTCGAAGACGTCGACCATGGAGTGCAGCTTGATGGGGCCCAGGGATTCCGAGACGGAAAGGGCGTTGTTGGCAGCTCCGGTTCCGCGACCGCCACATCCGATCAGGGTGACGCGAAGCGTGTTGTCTTCAGCGGCGTGGACGTGGGGCAGGGTGACACCTGCAAGGGCCGAGGTTGCAGCCGTGGTCTTGAGGAAGGAACGACGGTCGGTCGTCTTGTCGAGGGGGTTGCTCATAAGCGTCGAGAATTCAAGATTGGTCCCATGGGTGTCAATTCCAGAAAGGGTCATGGGAATGCACTTGAGACCCGTTAGTTCCCAAAACATTCAATGCTTTCTGAAAATGAGTGAAAAAGCCCCGCCTTCCGGTTGGAAGAGCGGGGCTTGAATCGATGCAAAGGGGCTACTTGGCCGGCTTGGGGGATGAGGAACCTCCCTTCGCATTGGTCATGCGTGGGTCCTTGAAGAAGAAGAGGTCCTCTCCAAAAGCCGGGACAAGGTCGTCCAGCCACACCGCATCCTCATCAAAGCGTGCGAAGAAGGGCTTCAGGACGTTCTCAGGGTCCCGTGCCTGCAGCATTCTGAGAGTGAATACCTTCTGACCTGCCACCTTGTTGATGCCCGAGACCTCGATCTTGCCGGGGAGTGTGGACATCGAGGGTCCACGGACGGTGCGTGCGATGCCACTGACGTTCTTGTAGGCATCGTGGAAGATCCGGTAGGCCCTCTCCAACGTGACTCCGAAGAAGTGCTGTGCACCGGTGTCCCTGACCTGGAACATGTAGTAGGGAATGCATCCAAGCTGAACCTGCTTCTTCCACATTTCCGACCAGAGGCGGGGAGAATCGTTGATGTGGCAGAGAACGGGGGACTGCGTCCGGATCTGGGCCCCTGTGTTGCGGATTCGCTGGATTGCTTCCTGCACCGCATGGGTCTCCATTTCACGGGGATGATTGAAGTGGGCCATGAAGGCGAGATGCCTGCCTGACTTCACCACCTTCTCGAAGAGCCTCAGCATGTCGTCCGCATCGTTGTCGGTGGTGAAGCGGTTGGGCCAGTAGCCGAGTGCCTTGGAACCGATCCGTATGGTGCGCAGGTTCTCAAGGTCGGAGTCGATGAGTGCGTCGATGTAGGTCTGGAAGGTCTTGGCCTTCATGATCATCGGGTCGCCACCAGTG
>CAZKNW010000790.1:0-1730 GCA_964554035.1 uncultured Verrucomicrobiota bacterium | reverse complement strand
GTTCGCGTTGAGGTAATCGCGCTGTCGACCCCCCTCCAGGAGTACCTTCCTGAGCCAATCACCGGTCAGCTTGGCGCCGACATGGGTCAGGGGAGGTGGCAGCCGCCCCTGGTCTCCCATTTCCGGACTGGTGCCGGAGAAGAAGGCATTGCGGTTCGGTGCGATGCCCCCGAGCCCGGATCGCTCGTGACAGGCAATGCAATTGAAGGTGGTGAGTGTTTTTTTTATCCGTTGACCCTCATCGAGCGGGCTCTTCCAGGAGGTTTGAAGAGCTGCGGATACGAGCTGGGACTGTTCCTCGCTCAGGTCGAATTGAGGCCAGTTGCCCTGCGTTCCACTGAGGCACCCATTTGCTGGCTTCAATCTGGTGAACGGGTTGGCAGGTTGGGAATGGACATCCAGGTCATCGTGACAACGGGCACAGCCAAGTGTGCCGAAAAGGCGCCTGCCGTCCTCTGCCAGCTTGGAGTCGATCTTCCATGGGGTGAACTGAGGAACAGGGTTCTTTTCCACCGAGAGCATCGCGGAAGGGATGGAGGCGCGTGGGAAGCCTGGCCCCTGCATCTCGAACTCGAAGGAGGGATCACGTCCGGTGTGAAAGTAGGTCAGTTCGATCTTTAGGCGTCCGGTCTTGAGGGACACGGTATTGGAAAGGTTCTTGGGCCCGCGGCGGTTGCTCGGAGGTTCGTGGAGGAGGATCCTGTCTCCGATCTGCAAGGTGCCTCCGTTCATTCGAATATGGAAGGAGTATTGGCCCTCCTTTTCCAAGTTCAGACATCCTTCGTATTCGAGTGCCGTTTGGTGTTGGATCCTCCCGAGACTCTCGAGATGGAAGTCCTTCACGTGCCCGGAGCGGTTGGGGGTGACGTTCTCGCTGTCCAATCCCTCCCAGACGAGTCCCCGATGGAGAGTATAGGCGAGATGGCCCGGAACCCTGGTTTTCTGCAGCAGGTAATGTGCGATGATTTCTGCGTCCTGCCCCTGGAGATTCATGTTGGGCATGCGGCCGGAAGGTCGCACGAGGTGAGGATTCCTGAGGAAGGTGGCGAGGGCACGGAAACTGTATTTCTTCTCAAGCTGTCCCAATGGAACGGAACTTTCGGGAAGAGTCTCCTTGCCTTCGGAATCCCTGGGTGAGTGGCAGGCGACGCAGCCACGTGAATGGAAGAGTTCCCTTCCTTGTGCAGCAGCCACGCGATCCGGTGCCCGTGGGCTGAAGTTGTTCCTGCCTCGGGAAAGAAGGAAATGGGTCAGCGCCTTGGCCGCCACCGCCCGGTCTTTCGGGGCTAGGGACGTGAGCAGATCCGGCATGGTTGTGCCTGGCTTGATGCCATGCGGATTCTCGATGAACGACTGAAGGTAATCCGGATGAACCCGTTCTCCAACGAGGCTAAGCCGTGGTGCCTTCCTGGAATCCTTCTTCTGGTTGCTGCCGGCGTCATGGCAGGCCACACAGTTCAGTTCCTCGATCAGTATCTGACCCTTGATCGCGGGATCCAGCTCAACCTTTGAAAGGGAGGGAAGTGCGATTTCAGCCTTTGCCAGGGTGCACCCGATCAGCAGCGCAATCGTTGTCAGAAGATGGAGCAGGGAGCGGGGGCTTCTACAATGGTGATGACCTGAGGGTATGAGCATGGGGCGACCTTGGTGAGATTGGAGAGGAGGACGCCATTGTCACTGTTTTATTGCCTCCGCTTTTCTTGAGGTGGCTACTGGGGACGGGTCGCAAG
>CAZKNW010000789.1:0-1731 GCA_964554035.1 uncultured Verrucomicrobiota bacterium | reverse complement strand
TTTTTGAATTCCCCGGGAAAATGTCGGCAAATAGCATCTCAATGCCTACGGAACCGGCATCGAAAGAAAAGAAGCAGGAAGAGGAGGGCCTCAGCCGCGAAGAGGAGACCCGCCTGATCGAGAGGAGCCGCGGTGGGGATCTCCGGGCTTACGATGAACTCGTCCGCCATTTCCAGCAGCGGGTCTATTCGACGGTCTACAACATGACCTCGAATCATGAGGACGCCGCCGACCTGACCCAGGAGACCTTTGTGAAGGCCTACCAGTCGCTGAAGTCCTTCAAGGGACAGTCCGGCTTCTACACCTGGGTCTATCGGATCGCCGTCAACAAGACCATCAACTTCCTGAAGAAGCACCGGAAACGGAAGCACACCAGTCTCAACGACGTGGATTCCAACATTGAACGGGATCCCGACTTTGTCGCACTGGTCTCGACGGATACCCCCCGCAGGGACGTCAAGCTGACGGAACTGCAAAAAAAATTGAACGAGGCCCTGCAGACCCTGTCTGAGAAGCATCGGTTGGTCGTGGTGCTGCATGACATCGACGGCCTTCCCCACGAAGAGATTGCCAGGATCACCAAGTCCAACGTGGGGACAGTCCGGTCCCGCCTGTTTTACGCGAGACAGCAGCTCCAAGCCGCCCTGTCAGATTATCTCCAGTCCTAGCACGTCATGAAAAACGAGAATACAGATGAGAAACTCAGGCGACTTCTTGCCTTGAAGAAGCACGAGATTCCGCCTCCCGGATTCCATGATCAACTCAGCAGCCGGATCATGGACCAGATCCGCAGGGAAGAACAGGAGGTCGGCTTTGCACCGGCGATCCGCAGGTTCTTCCAGCAATTCGAGCTCACCCCGGCCACGCTCGGTATGGCTGGGGCCGCCGCCTGCGCCATCCTCCTGGTCGCACTGAACCAGAATCCCCCCCAAGGAGCCCCTGTTCCTGCGCCCGCACCTTCCGTGGCAACCACGACGGAAATCGGCACCACCTTGGGCGAATTGCCGATGCTGGCCGAATCCCCTCTCCTTGCCACGAACAACACACACACCTCCGCACCTTCCTTCCTGTTTGATACCCCGTCCCTCCAGACCGAAAGGGCGAGTTTCAAGGGCGAGTAGCCCCCCTTTTGAAAAGTTGAATTCATGTTGCCCCGTTTCCCTCGAGGAGACGGGGCTTTTTCTTGAAGACAAAAAAGCCCTGTCCGGTGCGGGCACCAGACAGGGCGGAGGAGTTGATTGTGTATGGAAGAGGATTGCTCAGCAGTAGACGCTGAAAACACGGATCGCCAAAACCGTAGCGCCAGCGAGACTGAGGGCGGATACGGAGGCCCGCTTGAGATCCTCAAGACACAGGCGGTACCATGGAAAGGCGGGGGGCATCAGATCGATGCGGTCTTCCGCGTGGTCGGACAGTTCGATCTGATGATCGATGATCTCGTCCAGTTCAGGCTGAAAGGGAGGATTCTTCATGATGTTGGACCCTTTCTCCGGCTCATGCGGGAACCGCAGCCCCACTGAGCTCGGCGACAGCCTCTTCATAGCTGGAACTGAAGGACCAGCCGTTGGTCTCCTCGATGCCCGCGCATTCCTTGCTGATGGCATCGCTTGCAACCACGCGGTAGTTCAGGCCGACTTCACCGATCATCTCGATCACGCCGATGGCGGTCTTGATGGCATCGAAGTCCGCGGAGGCAAACTTGCTGAGATCGACGATGGCCTTGTTCAGGCC
>CAZKNW010000788.1:0-1732 GCA_964554035.1 uncultured Verrucomicrobiota bacterium | reverse complement strand
TTCATCACCCGGCTTTCCATCGGCTATCTTGATCGTGCCGACGAGATCCGGGTCCTGATGGACCAGCGGAAGGGTCATCCCCTGGAATCCATTCAGCAGGTGATGTCCTGTCATGAGCTCTGCACCCTTCAAGAGGCGGTCAGGTCCATCCGGGTCGAGGAGGTCCTCTGCGGCTATATCATCGACATCGTTTCCGCGACCCGTGGGGACGACGCCCTCGAATTTGGTGCAAGCCCCCGGGGCAGTCTTGATCTCCAGCGCTTCAGCCAGGCTACCGCCCTCATTGAGGGTCGCGACTACGTGCTGCCGGATGACATCAAGGCCGCAGCCGTTCTCGTGCTGCCTCACCGCCTTATCGCCAGAAAGGGAACACGCTCGGTGTCGCTCAACACCACGGAGGTGATCGACCACATCATTGATTCGGTGCCGGTGCCTGTGTGAGTTCCAGTCCTCCAGAGCCGGCTTGACCATCATCCCTTGTCGCAGGCAGTTTCCCGGCATGTATTTCATCATTGGAGCGGACAAAAAGGAATACGGTCCCGTTTCCGGGGATGAAATCCACCACTGGATCCGTGAACGCCGGGCAAACGGTCAGACACTCGCCCGAAGCGATGACCAGGAAGCATGGAGCCCCCTGTCTGAGTTCCCCGAGTTTGCCTCAATCCTGCCGTCAGCCAACGCCCCTATGATCCCCAAGCCACTCGAGCAGAGGGGACAGACGTTCGAAGCCCGCGATCCCGAGACGAGCCAGAGGGCCATCGCATCCCTGATTCTTGGTATCGCTTCCGCCACCCTATGCTGCTGGTGTCCCTTCATGCACCCGATCGCCATCACCCTGGGAGGCGTGGCGATCAGTGACATCAATGAGCGTCCCGACCAGCTGAAGGGCAAGGGTCTCGCCATTGCCGGGATCCTTCTTTCCCTCACGGGCCTCCTCCTCTTCGCCGGCATACAGGTAAGAGAGGTGATGAGGTTGATGGATTCCGGACAGTTCCCCGCCATCATGGAAGGGATCCAGCCCTGAAGTCTTCATGAGTGGAGACGACTCCAACCCATCCCTCCCCCCGATCATCGAATCTCATGATGACCGCTCCAACTCCGTCAGGATCCAAAGATGGATTGTGGCCTTCGCCTGCACGTTTCTTGCGGTCCTCTTTCTGGTGGACCCTCTCCAGTCACGACTTTTCCCAAAATGCCTTTTCCTTGAAATGACAGGGCTACTCTGTCCGGGATGTGGCGGCACACGCCTGCTGCATGCCGTCGCACACGGGCACTTCGCGGAGGCCTTTCTCTACAATCCGTTCCTCATGCTGAGCCTCATGCTCTTTGCTCTGACCATCTTGGAATGGAAAATCGGGAAGGGAGTGCTGTTCAAGGCGCTGGCACGCCCAATTCCCGTGATCATCTATCTCGGTTGTTCCACCCTGTTCGGCATCCTCAGGAACCTGCCTTTTGACTCCTTATCCTGGTTGAGGCCTTGACCTACCTTCTCAGAGCAGCCTTGAAGAGCTTCTCAGATAGACGCTCAAGCTGCTTTCTCCAGGCAATCCTCTCCCTCCATGCCAGGGGAATCCCCTCACTTCCGAAAAATGCCCCTGCAATCTGTCCGTAGACAGCTCCTGTCGTGTCGGCATCATCTCCCAGATTCACGGCAAGAAGGGCTCCTTCCTTGAAGTCCCGAGCCTGGTCGAAAGCCCACAGGGCCGCTTCAAGGGAGGCGACCACATAACCA
>CAZKNW010000787.1:0-1739 GCA_964554035.1 uncultured Verrucomicrobiota bacterium | reverse complement strand
CTCGCGGTCCTGCTCCACGGTGTCTGCTACGACTTCTTCTTCGTCACCGGATTCATGTACACCGACAACAAGGCCCCTGCGGAGGTGCGGGGCCAAGCCCAGTCGCTTCTGGTGTTCTTCACCCAGGGCATCGGCATGTTCTTCGGTTTCCGGATTGCAGGTGCCAAGTTCGGTGAGACGATGACCAGTTCGGCGGAACTGACCGAGGCCATCCCAACGCAGACCTTCGGCTTCTTCGAATCCTTTGGGAAAATGTTCAGCAACGACCCGGTCAGTGCTCAGGGGACGCTCGTTGCCGACACCATGGCCCAATGGAAGGAGTTCTGGCTGTTGCCCTGTGGCATGGCCTCCGTGATTCTCGTCATCTTCTTCGCCGCCTTCTGGGACAGGGTGAAGACCGAGCCAGAGAAGAAGGAGGAGGACAGCAACGGACCCAAGTCCGCCGTGATCGAGTAGGAAAGCGGGTGAGCAAGTCGGGGCGAAGGCACCGGCGTTTCTTAATCTCCGTGTTCCCCGTGCCTCCGTGAGAGGAACAGGGACACTGTATGCTTCATTTTGGTTGGGGTTTTCGTTGATTCCTTCAGTACCTTTTCGTGTTTTTGCTCAATACCCCGGGATTCTCCCGGGGCTACACGCGTTGACCTCTCCGAGGTCGTTGGTCTGAGTTTGTGGGGCAGACAATCTGTGGGAAACGGTCTTCCGCCTACCTCGTCGGGTTCTCATACCAGATGATGGCATTGAACTCCCGTTCCTCGCAGGTCAGGAGATCCAGGTCACCATCACCGTCAAGGTCCAGGAGCGGAGCGAGGTCGTGCTTGATCCCTGCCGAACCTGAAATGTCGTGAAAGGTCCACTTGCCTTCCTTGTCGCGACTGATCCAGGAGGCACCTTTCTTCGGACCATCCGCATGCTCACAGGTGAAGGCAAGGTCGGGCAGGCCATCGAGATTGATGTCGCCGATGCTGACGGCCTTGGCTCCTCCATGGTCGGGTGGGATGGTGATGAACTCCGGTTTCCAGTCATCACCGCATTCACACTCGCGCAGAAAGAGGCCGATGCGGTTGGGGCGGATGCCGAGCACGACATCCGTCAATCCATCCAGATTGAAATCACCCGTGCTGCAGAACATGGCTTCCTCACCGGCGGCACCGATCGGATGCTCCACCCAGGATTCCTTCAGGGCGTCTTCCTCACCGGGGTTCTCCAGCCAGGAACAGATGGAGTGTGCACCCTTGCGGTCGGTGAAGAGGAGATCGTCATCACCATCACCATCCATGTCCGTCGTGATCAGCGACATGATCCAGCCGGCCTCGCGAAGCGGGTGCCATTTCCAGGCATCCAGATCCCGTGGATTCTCTGGGGCGATCCAGATGCCGATGGTGGCCTTGGGATTCTTGGATCCGCAGATGAGGTCGGGACCGTGCTTGCCATCCACCTGCATGGGGGTACAGAACATCCAGCGGGTCATCTTTTTGGCACCGGGAAGCTCCTGGGTGATCCAGTTCTCGGAGTTCCAATAGGCCTGCTTGTTGGCCGGAGCCCAGTGAAAGAGGATTGATTGCATGTTGCCTTCACAGCTGGAGACAACGTCCATCGCCCCATCCTGATCCAGGTCCACGAAGACCGCGTCCTCCACGGAGCGGGTCTTTCCCACGGTGACGTGAGGCCAGGCTTCCTTGGCAAAGGCATGTCCCGGATTCCGGTAGGCGCGGGTCACTCCTCCCTCCTCCCATCCGGTG
>CAZKNW010000786.1:0-1744 GCA_964554035.1 uncultured Verrucomicrobiota bacterium | reverse complement strand
ATCAATTTACACGATCCAGGAACTCGGCCCACGGGTCCAGCTTGGCCCGAAGGAGAGGGAGGAGCTCAACGATGTATTTGCACCCACACAGTTGCTTCTGATTGAAAGAGGACAGGGATCGGCGGATAATCTTGAAACAAGGCAATGATGAATTCTGAATCACGAATGACGGTGCTGGTGTGGCTTCTGCTTTTGTTCTGCTTCGAACTGTCCGCTGCGGATCGGTTCGTGAAATCAGTCTCCTGTCCGGCAGGCCAGGTCATCATCGTGGCCGAGGGGGAACTGGAGCCGCGCAGCATTGGCAGCTACAGCATTCGACTCTATGGAGCCCCTTCGAATGGCATGCCCGCCGATGACTTCCTGCATGGCCTCATCCGTCCGCGAAACGGAACCATTAGAGCCATCCTTTTTGCCGACCTCGATGGAGATGACCAAAAGGAAGCCATCGTGACGCATCGAAATGTCGGCACCGGTTCCTTCCTTTCGGCCGACGCCTTCAAGATTACAGGCGAAAAGCTCAAGCCTTTTCGATCCTTCTCCAACCTCCCGAGAGACACTGATCCCATCAAGGAGTTGAAGCATTAGGTTCCATCGTCAATAACCCACCAGCTCCGTGGGCACGATTCAAACGCTTCCTATCACCACGGGACGTTGGAACTATCAGAAAAACTGTGGAGGTAGGCGTCCCGCCTTCAGGCGGTCTTGGATATCATCCCTTCACAACGATCGTGAATAACATCAGCTACAAGAAGAACGCGGACATCGATCTCGATGCCGTGATCCAGCTCTACCGCGATTCCACCCTCGGAGAAAGACGCCCGGTGGACCGTCGGGATCTCATGGAGGGCATGATGATGAATGCCGATCTCATCATCACCGCATGGGATGGAGAAAGGCTTGTCGGAATCGCACGCACGCTGACCGACTTTGTCTATGCGGCCTACCTCGCTGATCTTGCCGTACACGTGGATCATCAAGCCAAGGGCATCGGAACGGAACTGATCGAACAAACCCGCAAGACATTGGAGCCCACCTGCTTCCTGACACTGCTCTCCGCTCCCAAGGCCAATGGTTTTTATCCGAAGATCGGTTTTGAACCACATCCGCGTGCATGGGTGAGGAAAGCCATCGATGATCCCCTGCCATGAATTGCGTGAGCACCTCGATGAAGTGACGGGATTTTTCGGCTCAAAATCCCTTGCCACAAGGCCGATGTCATCCTAGGTTTCGCGCCCTTTAACGGGTGGGTCGATAGCTCAATGGTAGAGCAGCGGCCTTTTAAGCCGTTGGTTCTGAGTTCGAGTCTCAGTCGGCCTACCACCTTTTTATTTTGAAAGACCTCGTTTTCCTTTTGGAAATCGGGGTTTTTCTGTTTTCACACTTCTCCCTCCCATTCAAAAAAGATTGTCATCAGTCTGAGGGTCCGGTAGCAACTGCCCCTCTTTCGAGGCTGTCAGGGCATACCCAATCCCTGATGCCAACCGTCCAAGGAAGATTTTTCCATCTCCTCATCCGGTCGATCCTCTCCAGGTGATCCCTGTTCGGGCACCCCTGTGATCCAGTGCAAGGACGGTTTGAACCTCTCAACCGAGATCCATCGCGATCGCAACCTGTGGTTTCCGTCGGCAGATCCTAAAGCCGGCCATCTGACTATGTTTGAACTGTTTTCCAAGAAACGTGGGAACTGGAAGGACGACATCCTTTCCGGTCTCACCGTCGCTCTCGCACTGGTCCCCGAGGCCAT
>CAZKNW010000785.1:0-1745 GCA_964554035.1 uncultured Verrucomicrobiota bacterium | reverse complement strand
TCACCACATTGTCCTCCCGGAATTGAGGCGTCTTGACCAGGCGCCCGGAGCGATCCTTGAAACCATCCATCAGCCATGCCGACATGTTGTTGGCGAAAGGCGCTTCGAAATGTGCGGAAAGATAGAGCAACTGATGCGCATTGGTATGATCAAAGCGCTTGGGGATCTTCGTCTCTTCCCCTTCCGGCATAAAGTACCAGCGCCCACCCAACGGAAGAAGGCGATCTCGCTCGATGTCCCTGACTTCCGCACGAACCCTCGGGGAATAGGCAACTGGAGTCTCAACTGGTTTCAGCTCCATGAAGTTCACCCAGAATTCGTGGGCGTTGCCATTCGACACACCGTGGTCAAATCCAACCGCCACCTGGAGTCGGTCTATCTCGGGAAATGGAAGCCGGAATTCCATGGAGTACCATCGCCAGGTGGCATCACCCAGTGAATCATTGGTGCCCTCATCCTTGAGCGCCTTTCGTTCCTCCCGGACCTGCGGGTAGATCCGCTCCCTGATGTGGTCCAGTGGGTTGTCACCCTTGAAGAACGAAACCTGTAGGTAGAGATCATCCTTCTCCACCTCGAATCCATCTTGAGCCATGGCACGGATGGACAGGCGAAACCAGCGTCCGGCAGGCCCCTCTGGAAGCTCCACCACCTGACTGGCCTGCCCGTCACCGGTTCCGGAAAGCAGGATGCCATGACCCGAGTATTCCAAGGTGGGATCTCCAAGGAGTCCCCACCGGGCATTGCCTTCGAACTGAAAGAAGGGTTTCCCATCCATCCCCGCTCCCACAGGACGAAAAGCATCGTTCCTGAGGAGGGAATCCGCTGCACTCATTACGCCCCCATGCAGGATGAGGAGCATCGGTAGAACAATGCTGAAAAAGGAAGGGAACCCCTTCGAAGGACTTGCCATGGGACTGAGGAAAGGAATTAACCGATCCGAAGGTAATTGTCACTCCCCAGTTGGAGATCGCTTCGCATCCAGTGCCTTGATCGTGGCGCCATCCACCCGACCCTCCGCCCATGCCCGCAATCCGTTCAGCCTAAACTCCGCATCCGAAATGTAGGATTCCGGCAGGCTTTCCAGGTGGGCATCAAAGGTTGCCTGGACGCTATTGCGCGATGTCTCAACAACCGGAAGCCTGAAGGTCTTCTCGACCCAGTTCATCAGGTTGGTGGCAATCACCTGATGCCCTTCGATAGAGGGATGCACGTGATCAACCAGCCACTCATCTCCCGTGATTCCATCGGGACTGTGATCCATGAACCAAGCCGCCGCGTCAAAGAAGTCGACCGAATTCCGCTTGGCCCAGTTCCGCATCCATCCCTCCAATTCCCGTGGGATCCTGAGGGAACACACATCCTCATTCCTCGCTTCCAGGAAGTTCTCATAGGCCTCCCGGATCATCTCATTCTTCCTCTCCGGGTCGTCAATACTCCGCGCCAGCTCCAGCCTGGTCCTTCCAAGTCTGTAAAGGGTCAAGGCGTTGCCCTTGTCCTCATCCCGAATGCCTTCCAGCAACCGCAACCTTTCCGCGGCATCCCTTGTGGTTTCCAGCTTCTCCAGCAGTCCCTGGATCGTCTCCTGTTCGGCGAGACTCAGCGAAATCTCCCAGATTGACTTGAACGGCGGACAGTCCTTCAGGTTGGACGGAGGGATCACGAGACAAAAGGGAACGCCCTGATCCTCACAAAGCTCGTGCATGAAGGAGACATGAAACTTGAAATGGTCAATCACCCCCTGCCTC
>CAZKNW010000784.1:0-1751 GCA_964554035.1 uncultured Verrucomicrobiota bacterium | reverse complement strand
ATCCCAGAGTTCCTTGGCAGGTTTTTCAAACCAGACCTGCGAACCTTCCTCAGCAAACAGATCGGCCACCCCTCGAACAACGTCTCCATCCAGGATCGGCTCGCCCTGGGCATCATAGAATGCCGGAATGGGAACACCCCAGGTCCTCTGCCTGGAGATGCACCAGTCAGGCCGGGATTTCACCGCCCCCTCAATCCTGTTGACCCCCCAGTCAGGAACCCAGGTGACCTTTCCAATCTCGGCAAGTGCCTGATCACGAAACCCTTCGTGATCGATCCTGACAAACCACTGGTCCATTGCCCGGGATATCACCGGGGTCTTGCTTCGCCAACAATGAGGGTAGGAGTGGGGGTAGTCCTCCTGAACGACCAGTGCCTCGAGCGATTTCAGAAGATCGATGACGGCGTCGTTTGCCTCGCTTCGGCCCTTCTTCTCCAGGATCGGCTTCCCGATCAGCTCCGAAGGCATCTGCTCCTCTTCAGGAAAGTCATTGGTATAGGTAAAACACCCTGAATCATCGACGGGTGAGTAGATCGCCAACCCGTTTTCAAGTCCCAGTCGGTAGTCATCCTGACCATGGCCGGGCGCGATGTGGACGAATCCCGTTCCGCTTGAGTCCTCGACAAAATTATCCCCTGCAAAAAGCTTTCCGGTGCGCTTGCAAAAAGGATGCTGATACTCCAGCCCCGCCAACTCAGAACCACCCAGCGTACGGGCAATGGTGAAGTCCCCTCCCCATTCCACCTTTTCCAGAAGCGAATCGAGAAGGGCGGAGGCAATGAGGTAGCTTTCATCACCAACCTGGATCTGCGTGTACTCCAGTTTCGAATTATAGGCCACCGCCAGGTTCGCCGGAAGCGTCCAGGGTGTCGTGGTCCAAATCAGCACAAAGAGCCCAGGCTGCCCAAGCACAGGAAACTTGACGTAGACGCTCTGGCTGACGTGATCCTCATATTCGATCTCAGCTTCCGCAAGCGCAGTGCTACAGGGAATGCTCCACCACACGGGCTTCTTTCCGCGATAGACGAACCCCTTGTCGATGATGTCGGCGAAGAGCCGTAATTCAGCAGCCTCGTAACCCTTGTTCAGGGTGAGGTAGGGATTATCCCATTCCCCAAAGACACCGAGCCGCTTGAACTGCGAACGCTGCAGGTCGATGAACTCCCGGGCGTAGGCATCACAAGCGGCACGAATGGTTGTCGAGTCGGCATCATCATTCCCATCCTTACGCAGCTTCTGAGTCACCTTGTATTCAATGGGCAGCCCATGGCAGTCCCAACCAGGCACATAGGGAGCCTCGAAACCCTGGCCGGTCTTGTGCTTGATGATGATGTCCTTGAGGATCTTGTTCAGCGCGGTGCCGATATGAACGTCTCCATTGGCAAAGGGAGGTCCATCATGCAGGACAAACTTGGGTGCCCCACCGGCCTTTCGCTTATCCTGGATCTGCTGGTAGATGTCCTGTTTTTCCCACCGCTCAAGACGGGCAGGCTCACGCTTCACCAGATCGGCACGCATGGGGAATTCCGTGCGCGGCAGATTCAGAGTTTTCTTGTATTCCATACCGGTAGCCTAGTTGAGGTTTCCCAAACAAAAGGGCGCAAACGCTATCAATCCCCCCATCCGCACGCAAGAGCTCCAGACACGAAAATCATCCCTTGGAGACCCAGGCCCGCCGAATTTCAAGGTTTTACCCTTCAAGAAAACCGTTTGCTTTTGCCGATAAGACGGATATGAGTTTTCCAGTGACC
>CAZKNW010000783.1:0-1752 GCA_964554035.1 uncultured Verrucomicrobiota bacterium | reverse complement strand
AATCCACTGCTTGGAGGGATCATTGACGGTCAGGAAACGGGCGAAGGAGGGTTTATTTTCAGAGACTGCTGACATGATTCATCCATTAATTCACTCGCATCTCGTGGGAACACCTGAAATTCCAATCCGAATCGGGCTGCCTCACCAACGGCATGAACCCCAAGAACATTGTCCCGGAAATGGATCTAACTAATTAACGGCAAAACTGACTCATGCTTTAGGACCAATTGCGCCTTTCACCAACGACAGGAAACCTTCGAAAAAAGAAAAAAGGGCTGCCCAATGAGATCAGGCAGCCCTTTGAAAGGGAAAGTTTCTGAAAAGCAGGACTACTCCACCCGTTCGAAGACAATAACGCCTCCTCCATACTCGACGCGCACCAGATTCCCTTCGACCGTCATGCGTCCCTGGGTGCCATCGCTCCAGTTGGCCGTGAAGGGGCTGGACGAGCCGTGGAGCTCACCGGACTCCAGCATGTTCCCACCTGAAGCACCACCGCCACCTCCAGCCGGAGCTTCTCCTCCAACGGCATCGGGATCGTCCATCATCACCTCGCCAAACTCGTTTTCCTGGGGAGCCTGCGGCTTGGGTTGAGCAGCCTTGGCCCCACTCTGTATGCGCTTCAACACCTTCGTGATCAACTGTCTCGAAGGGCGTCCGGATACGAGCCCCTTGAGATCGGCGGCGCTTTCAATGGATCCCTTGAGGTGGACCTCGTCATTGGCATTCACCAGCAGTTCCAGGTCACTCACCATCAATCCCATGGCCTTCTGAAGGAATTTCAGCTTCACCACGGCGTTCTCGTCGCTGGGATTCACCTTCTTCGAGGCCGCCACGACGGTATCCAGAATGGAGACCTCCCAACGCCCCATGAGGGAATGGTTTCCCCACTTCTCCGACTTGCCGGTCGCCAGAAAGCCATAGACATCAACCCAGTCCACCGTCGAAAGGGTGTTGGGAAGATTCCGGTCGATGAAGGCATTGTAGGAGGCATCGTGCTTCAGGAGTTCATCGATGTTGGGCTTGCCGCGAAAGGTGTTCTTGAAGGAATCATTCTTCGCAATGGACTGGAACTGGGGCATCTCCGCCAGGATCATGCTCTCCGGATGCTGCTCCAGACGGCGAGAGGCGGAAGGATTCTGGTAGAGCAACCCTACACAATCCGCGACGTTGTAGTAGTAGATGGGAAGAGGATCCAGACCACGAACAGTCTTGACGAGGCCGGACCCCTGAAGCCACTCATAGGATTTGCCGAAGACCTTCACCAAGGGCGAGTTGTCTCCCCCATTCCTGAGCTGGATGCCCCAGTAACCCAGCTGCAGGGTTGCAAGGCAGAATGTCACGAAGAGCGTGGCTCCATACAACACACCGAGGGTGATTCCCGTGCCGGAATTCATCCGCTCGACCATGACACGCTTGTCGTCCGGACGGTTCTTCTGGATGAAATACATGACCTTGAGGTGCACCAGCACTCCAATAATGATGAAGATGAGCGCCGAAGCGGCAAAGATGGCGACGATGGGCATGACCCACATGATGAGCGGGTTGGCGTAGTTCTGCTTTGCCACCACCTCCCACAGTTTGGGGGATTGGGTGTAACCAAGGAACAGGCCCAGCCACAAACCAATCAGGCCGATTCCAAACCGCATTGCTCCTACCCACTTTCCGGCGGCACCTAGCCCGCCCATGAGGAGAATTCCGATAAGCCAGAGGATCATTGGGGGAATTTAAGAGGGACAGCCTGAAAAGCAC
>CAZKNW010000782.1:0-1752 GCA_964554035.1 uncultured Verrucomicrobiota bacterium | reverse complement strand
CAAAGGTTCTGGGAACGCTCAATGCGGCGGCCGATGTCCAGAAAGCGCCACTCATGCCCGCGGGTCATGTTCTCCATCTCGATTCCCGTCAGGGCGGCGAGCGTGAACATCAGGTCATGGATGAGCGACTGGACGGCCTCCATCTGCATCTGTCGCGGGCGTGGCCCCGGAAAATCACGGAGTCGGTTGAGCACCCGCCAGGCATCGCCGGAGAAGCGGTCACGAACCGAGCTGACGATCCGGATCACCCTTCCGCAAAGATCGACGATTCCGCCCACGACCTCGGGCTGGTAGACGATGTCAAGGATTCCAGACTCCCAGTCCTTCTGCAGTTGTTTCCAGGTGCGCCCGGCCGGGTTGAGGGCAAAGCCATGCATCACGTTCGTGATGGCCCCGGCCTGCTCGATCATCCTTGGGTCCTGTTCATTGATCAGCCGCGTGACGAGGCTCCTCATCAGCTGGAGGCTGTGTTCAAGGCGCTCCGCATAACGGCCAAGCCAGAAAAAATTGTCTGCATTCCGGCTGGGCACACCCGATTGCCTGCGACCAGCAGGTCTGGATTCCAGGGTCAGCGGAGCCTGGACAGCGCCCACCACCTGATCACCCAGCACCCAGGTGTCCTTGCTCCCTCCGGAAAGCTGAAGCCCCTTCACCGGGGAATGGTTGGACGAAGAGACCTTGGTAAGGCCGCCCGGAAGCACGGCGAAGGAATCCCCCTTGGCCGCCACATAGACACGCAGGACCACAGGTCGGCTTTCCACATGGTCATCAATCCAGACGGGAGCCCGCGACAGCTTGACGGGGGCCTGGCCGATGAACTCGTGGGGATGCTGGCGGATCTCCTTCTTCAGGGCTTCACGTTCCTTCTCCGTCAGCTCGGCACCACTCATGGTCTTCCGGCGGCCGGTAGGGAACGCGTTCTTGATGATGAGGGAATCCAGGTTGGCGAGGACATGATCCCGCTCATCCGCCTCACCACACCACCAGGTCCGGGTGGAGGGCAACATCAGGTCCTCACCGAGGAGGTGCTGTGCCAGCTCGGGAAGCGACGCCTGGAGAGCCGGTGTCTCGACCACGGCGGAGCCTAGGGCATTGGCCATCACGACATTGCCGGCACGGGCCGCCTGTACCAGGCCGGGAATGCCAAGGAAGGAATCATCCCTCAGCTCGAGCGGATCGCAAAAGGTGTCATTCACACGGCGTACAATGGCGTCCACACGCTGCAAGCCCTCGACCGTCTTCAGGTAGACGACATTGTCACGCACCGAAAGATCCCCGCCCTCCACCAGGGTGTATCCAAGAAAGCGTGCGAGGAGCGAATGCTCATAATGAGCGGCGCTATGCAGGCCAGGAGTCAGCAGCACGACCCGCGGCCAGGAAGCAGACGACCTTGTCAGGTTGAAGATGTTCTGCTGGAAAGAGGAAAAGAACTGGTTGAGCCGCCTCACGTTGAGGCCGCGAAAGACATCCTGAAGAGAGCGGCCAATGACCGTCCGGTTCTCCAGGGTATAGCCAACCCCGTTGGGGCTCTGCATCCGGTCATCAAGTGCCCACCAGTAGCCATTGGGATCCCTCGCAAGGTCGACGGCATGCATGTGCAGATAGACGTCATCCGGCACTCGGATACCACGGCAGGAACGAAGGAAATTGGGATTGGCGAAAAGCAACGCGGGCGGGATCAGTCCGTTACGTAGAAGGTATTGGGGCCCCGTGTAGATGTCCTTGAGGATCATGTTGTGGAGGTGGGCCCTC
>CAZKNW010000781.1:0-1757 GCA_964554035.1 uncultured Verrucomicrobiota bacterium | reverse complement strand
TCATCGAGGGCACAAACGGAGTGCCCGTCCTTCATCAGGCGCTCGCATACATGGGAGCCGATGAATCCAGCGCCTCCTGTGACCAAAATCTGCATGGGCGTAAGCTAACAAACAGGCCTCCGGCAAGGCAATGGTTTCGTCCGGAAGACTCCTTGGATCAGAGTCCCTCGAATCGATCGCTGGTATCCGGAGGAAGCGACCTCAGTTTCACCTTGGGATTGTTGTCCTCGAAGTAGCGGATGGCCCAGTCCTCGGGAAAGAGGAGGACCGGGTAGCCCTTGACGTCCTCGGCCAGCCGTACGCCGGTGGGCAGGGTGATCTCATTCTCGAGATAGTCCATGGAGGTTTCCTCGGAGACCCAGCGCATGGCGCGGAAAGGAGCGGGTTCCAGGCGGGTTTCGGCGTTGTACTCGGTCTCCATGCGGTATTGGACCACCTCGAACTGCAGTTGGCCCACGGCGGCGAGCAGGGGGATCCTCTGCTGGGCCCCGCGGATCTGGAGGGACTGCACGACGCCTTCCTGAAGCAACTGGTCCAGACCGGCGCGGAAGCGCTTGAACTGCGATGCCCCTCCACCGTGCAAATAGGAAAAGCATTCCGGGGTGAATCGCGGCATGTCGCGGAATTCGACTCCGGGCTCGGTGCTGAGGGTGTCACCGATGCCAAACTCGTCATGACCGACGATGCCGAGGATGTCTCCGGGATAGGCTTCGTCGAGCGTCTCGCGATCCTGGCCGAACAACTTGTGCGAGCTGCTCAGGCGGACCTTCTTTCCTGAACGCGAATGGTGGACCGTCATGTCTCGTTCAAACTTTCCGGAACAGATCCGGATGAAGGCGATGCGATCGCGGTGGCGTGGATCCATGTTTGCCTGGATCTTGAAGATGAACCCCGAGAAGTCGGTGTCGGTGGGGTTCACCTCGCCTGTCTTGGTTTTCTGGATCTGCGGTGGGGGAGAGAAATTGAGGAAGCCCTCCAGCAGAAGCTGCACACCGAAGTTGTTGCTTGCGCTCCCGAAGAACACCGGCGTCAGTTCCCCGGCAAGGATCTTTTCCCTGTCGAAGGGATGGCCGGCCTCGTCCAGCATGGCGAGTTCTTCCGAGACGGCCTCATAGACGTCGTCATCCAGCTTGGCGCGGACCTTCTCGTCATCGATGCCCATGATGGAAACAGGAGCCCGGTAGCTGCCTCCGGGGACCTTCTCGAAGAAGTGGGCCTTCTTCTCGATGCGATCGAAGACGCCCTTGAAGTAGTTGCCGTTTCCGAGGGGCCAGTTGACGGGAGTGGCCGCGATGCCGAGCACGCTCTCCAGTTCGTCCACCAGATCCAGCGGATCCCTTGCGGGACGGTCCAGCTTGTTCATGAACGTGAAGATCGGTACGCCCCTCTGGCGGCAGACCTCGAAGAGCTTGCGTGTCTGGGCCTCAATGCCCTTGCCGGCATCGACGACCATCACCGCCGCATCCACGGCCGTGAGCACGCGGTAGGTGTCCTCGGAGAAGTCCTTATGGCCCGGAGTGTCGAGGAGGTTGATATAGCAGTCCTTGTATTCGAACTGCAGCACCGTGGAGCTGACGGAGATGCCGCGCTTCTTTTCCAGGTCCATCCAGTCCGATGCCGAGGCGCGCTGTTGTTTGCGGACCTTTACATTTCCGGCCAGCTGAAGGGCACCGCCGTACAGGAGAAACTTCTCCGTGAGCGTGGTCTTGCCCGCGTCCGGATGGGAGATGATGGCAAACGTGCGTCTGCGCTTGATT
>CAZKNW010000780.1:0-1757 GCA_964554035.1 uncultured Verrucomicrobiota bacterium | reverse complement strand
GGCCTTGTCCATGAAGCCGTAGCTGTGCAGCCCGACTCCAAGCATGTTCACTCCGAACCATGAATAAGAGGTGACCACATTGCCGAAGATCGCCGTCGCCATGAGACCTCGTTCACGGATCATGCCCCCCCATCGGGCATGCAGGATCACCGCACACCAGATGACAATCATGAGGGCTCCATTCTCCTTCGGATCCCAACCCCAGAAACGTCCCCATGACTGGTCCGCCCAGATACCTCCCAGCACCGTACCGACGAGACTGGCCAGTGTGGAAAAACAGACGATGGCGTATACCATCCTGACCAGGGATTTTCCGGTGGTGGAATCGAGCTTGGTTGTGAAGACCCCGCGCACCACATAAATGATGGCGAGGAACCCGGCCACAAACATCGCCGAGTAACCGAGGGTGATGATCACCACATGGGTGGCGAGCCAGAAGTTGGTGTCCAGCACCGCCTGAAGCATTTCAAGTGTGTCTCCACTCAGGGAAAGATGGTGTGCGATGATGAGCGTGCAGAAGCCCACGACCGAGGCCACCGCCATGCCCAGCCCACCCCGAAAGACCCGCTCCAGGAGAAAGCTGAGTCCCACAGCACCCCAACCCACGAAGACCGCGGAGGAGTAGAGATTGGTTACGGGAGGGCGGCCCTCAAGGACCATTCGGAAGATCAGTCCGATGGTATGCGCCACGAAGGCGAGGCCCACCAGCCATACCGCGGTATCCCTGAAGCCCGGCTTGTAGTTGAGCCAGTAGACAAAAACCAGAACCAGAGCGGTCACATAGACCACCATGCTGCGGTAGAAAGGCTCCAGGGCGTTGAACTTCACCTCCATGCCCGCCTTCTTGAGAAGATTGCCATGCTCCTTGCTCTTGAGCCAGCCGGCCGCTCCACTTACGGCATTATTGAAATCGCCGGCCGAGTCCTTCTGCCAGGCGGTCGCCATCTTTGCATACTGCATGGCCATCGGATGAACCTCCGCGGTCTGCATGGATCTCAGGAGGCCTTCTCCAAGATTGGCCCATCCTTCGCCTTCTTCCGTCTTTTCAAGCGGGGGAAGAATCCAAGGGAGGGCCATTCCCTTCAGCTGTTGGTAGCGCTGGAACAGCTCCGAGAGGATGGCAATTTCGCGGGAGTTCCATTGCGATGGATCCGTGCCGCTGTGAGCCGCCTTGAGTCCGGCAGGAATGACCTGCTGAAACAGCTCAAGCTCCCCGGCAAAGTCAGGCGACCCCTCAATGCGGAAGCTGTTCTTGGTACGATGGTAAAGCCCCATCGCCCGATGCAGCCGCGCCAGTTGCTTGTCGAACGGACTGCGCTGTTCGTCCTCGATCGCACGGACACGCTCGGCCTCGTGTTCCAACTCGGCACTGGAGTTGGTCAGCTCGAGCCAGCTGAAATACTTACGCCCTTCGGAAAGGTCGAACATGCTCTTCAATTCAGGGTGGTGCACCTCGAAAAGCGGACGACGATCAGCCGCTTCCCCATCGAAGGCGGCTTCCGCCAACCAGTGGACGGCACTCATGCTGTCGCCGTCGTCGTCGAGGATCTTGTCCACCAGGCTGGGATCCTGGGTCTTTTCAAAGTCGCGCTTGTCGCGCTCACGCCTCAGGGAAACCGTCTGCTTGCCACGGATCTGGAGAAGGGTGTTCCGGGCGTAGGAATCGAGTGGCTGCACACGTCCGCCATGAAGGATGGGCAACTGCCCGAACTCATTCAGCTTGTATCCATCCACCTGCTCCTTCGGCTTGCTGCCCG
>CAZKNW010000779.1:0-1760 GCA_964554035.1 uncultured Verrucomicrobiota bacterium | reverse complement strand
TCAAGGGTATCGGGCAATACAACGAGATGAACAAGGTGGAACCCATGAACCGGGCCCTCCGTGAACTCGGAGCCCGCGCCTGGTTTGCAGGCCTTCGCCGCCAGCAAAGCTCTTCCCGTGAAGGTCTAAAGGTATTGGGATCAAAGAACGGCATTCTCAAGATCCATCCCATCATCGACTGGACGGATCGTGACGTCTTCCACTACCTTAAAAAACACGACCTTCCTTACCACCCTCTCTGGGACGAAGGATACGTCTCCATCGGCGACACCCACACGACGCAGAAGCTGACGGGTGACATGACAGCCGAGCAAACGCGCTTTTTTGGATTGAAGAGGGAGTGCGGACTCCACGAGAACACCGGTTCCGATTTCGTCATTTGATGTCCGTCATTCCCGATAACATCCATCCCGAGTTCGACAAGATGTTGACCCGGGCAGACAAGGAGTTGCTTCTCAAGCAACGCGGTCTGGTCGTGTGGCTCTATGGACTCTCAGGGTCAGGCAAGAGCACCTTGGCCCGTGCCTTGGAACAATCACTTCACCAGAAGGGCTTCCTGACCCAGATCCTCGATGGCGACAACATCCGCTCCGGGCTGAACAACAACCTTGGTTTCAGCGACGAAGATCGACAGGAAAACCTCAGGCGGATCGCCGAGGTCGCCAAGCTCTTCCTGAACGCCGGCATGATCACGATCACCTCCTTCATCACACCAAGGGAGGCCTTCCGCGAGGCGGCCGCCGGGATTATTGGAAAGGAGGACTTCCTCGATGTCTACGTGCACTGCTCATTCGACACCTGCGAAGAGCGCGATGTCAAAGGGCTCTACGCCAAGGCCAAGGCAGGCAAGATCCCCCACTTCACCGGGCGTGACTCGTCCTTTGAGGAACCCGCCAATCCCGGGCTCCTGATCGACACAGACAAGCTGGAGATCGAGGAAAGCCTCGAGCTTCTCCTGAAGGAAGTCCTTCCCAGGATCACGTCACCATCGTGAACCACCCGATTTTAGTACCATGCATCTAAGTTACAACCTGACCCATCTAAAGCAGTTGGAAGCCGAAGCCATCTTCATCATCCGAGAAGTGGCCGCCCAGTTCGAGAAACCCGTCCTGCTCTTCTCCGGAGGCAAGGATTCCATCGTGATGACCCACCTCGCCGTGAAGGCCTTCCGTCCGGCGAAGCTCCCGTTTCCGTTGATGCACATCGACACTGGACACAATTTCGAGGAGACCATCGAGTTCCGTGACCGGTTGAGCAAGGAGATCGGGGCGGACATGATCGTCAAGCTGGTGCAGGATTCCATCGACAAGGGAAGGGTTGTCGAGGAGAAGGGACCCAAGGCCAGCCGCAACCGGCTCCAGACCACCACGTTGCTGGACGGATTGGAAGAAGGGCAGTATGACGCCGCCATGGGTGGGGCACGACGCGACGAGGAGAAGGCACGCGCCAAGGAACGCTTCTTCTCACACCGCGACGAGTTCGGCCAGTGGGATCCCAAGAACCAGCGGCCGGAGCTCTGGAATCTCTTCAATGGCCGGAAGCAACATGGTGAACACTTCCGCGTCTTCCCTCTGAGCAACTGGACCGAGATGGACATCTGGCAGTACATCGCCCAGGAGAACCTCGATCTTCCGAACATCTATTTCACCCACGAGCGGGACGTCTTCGTCCGCGACGGCACCCTGCTTGCAAAGACCGACTTCATGGAACTCGTGGAGGGCGAAAAGCTGGAGCGCCGCCGCATCCGGCACGGGCGCCGG
>CAZKNW010000778.1:0-1763 GCA_964554035.1 uncultured Verrucomicrobiota bacterium | reverse complement strand
CAGGTTGGAGGGAGGGATCACGAGACAAAAGGGAACGCCCTGATGCGCACCGAGCTCGTGCATGAAGGAGACATGAAACTTGAAATGGTCAATCACCCCCTGCCTCCAGTTGTCGTTGCGCTCAAAGACTTCCAATCCGCCACGGTAGTCCAGCAGGGCCGTGACCTCCTCCTCCATGTTGAACCTATGGTCGGCCTGCCTCCTGGCAACCACGTCCCTCATTGCACGGAACAGATGCAGCCGATGGAGCACCTTTTCTCCAAAGACCACCCTCTTGCTCGCAGCCAGCTTGACCTCCGGATAACTGCGATCCTCCAGGAACTCGTTGTGTCCGGTGCAAAGGATGACACCATCGGGATCGAGCCGAAGCACCTCCTCCAGAACGCGCGTGAGCCGATAGCTTGCATAGGAAACGCCCCCGCAGTTGACGACCCGCACCTTCAGGTCCGGTTGCATCGCATTGAGTCCCAGTTCCAGCCAGGTGCAGAAGGAGGTGGGGTCCTGATAGGGCCTGCCATTGACCGTGGACCCCCCAAGCACAAAGAGCCGAAGCTCCTCCGCGGGCTTGGCCACTGGAAAGACCTCCTCCGGAAAAAAGCGTAGCTTGTTGTGAGCCGTCCTCCAGTTGTCCCCCTCCCGTATTAACAAGGGGTGAATCCTGCTGAAACCCACGTAGGGATCATCCGCCACTTTGCCGTAAATTCCGGACAAGCGGAGCCCCAACTCCAGCAGCACCAACAACATCAACCCAAAAAACACGGCGACCAGCCGTCTGAACCACGTCCTCTTGAGGACCGGTTGGAGGGGATCATTCATCCTTCAGGTTCTTGAGAAACGCGATGAGGTCGGCCGCCTGTTGAGGCGTCATCCCGGCCAGAAGCCCAGTCGGCATGGAAGAAACCGGCCGCACAGCCATCTGCACGATATCCTTTCTCGGAAGGCGACGGATCTCACCCGTCAGGTCCCTCATCACGATCTCCTGCCCGGTCTCACTGACCTTGAAGCCCGTATGGACAAAGTCGTCGTCCATCTCGAAATCCCATGCCTGGTAGGCCTCCTCGATGTGGAGTGAAGGTTCCAGAATGTGTCTCACCAGTTCGGCAGGCTCATACCTGGTCCCGATCCTCGATAGATCAGGACCCAGCAACGCACCTTCGCCTCCCACCTTGTGACAGGCCGCACACCTCGCACCTCCCTCCGCAAAGAAGACCTTGCGTCCTTCCTCGGCCCTGCCGCGAAGCCCGAGGATCGCTCCAGGATCCGGATTGCTCCCCAACTTCTCCAGACGCTCCTCCAGCGGGATGAATCTCTCGAAAAGCTCGGCAATAAACGGATTCTCATGCCGTCCAAGGCCCTGGAGGACCGCCAGATATGCCGCCTTCTCCTCATGGGACGCCTCCGCGGCGGCCAAGGCAAGACCCAGTGCCTGTTCCGTGGTCAAGGAATCGCGATCAAGGCTGTCCAGCATGCCGAGGTGATATTCCATGTGGTTGATGGGCTTCAGGGACTGGATCCAGTCGCGCATCATCAGCAGTCCCTCTTCATCCACCTCCTTCGAACCAAAGTGCGGCATGCGTCCGGTTCCAAGCTTCGCCATTCGATAAAGGAGGGTTGAGGAAAGTGGGCGCCCTGGATTCACGATCAAGCCCTCCTTGATGCCAAAGGTTCCTTGGCTGGCAGGTGTGCCGATCAGTTCCATCCGTTCCCAGGGTTCCTCGATGGTCAGGTCAATGACCGCGGTCCCACCTCCTCCCTTGCGGTGA
>CAZKNW010000777.1:0-1772 GCA_964554035.1 uncultured Verrucomicrobiota bacterium | reverse complement strand
CGACGCTGGAAGAAAAGCTGAAGGCCCCGGATGGGGGGCTTTCCTTTGAGGCTACTTCGCCCCGCTCGATTCCCGGGGCTCCCGGAAGGCCTGAGGGGCTGGAGTTCCGAAAGGGAGGATCCGATCTGTCCGGACTTTCGAGAATTGAAACCGACGAGGATCGTGCCCGCCTCCTTCACTACTTCGCCAATCATGAGTTGCTGGCCGTGGAGTTGATGGCACTCGCCCTCCTGAAGTTCCCGGAGGCGCCCGTCGCCTTTCGCAAGGGGCTGCTACGAACCCTGAAGGAGGAACAGGAGCACACGCGGCTCTACATGGAACGCATGTCCAGGTTGGGGCTTGCCTTCGGAGACCTGCCGGTGAACGGATTCTTCTGGAAGATGGTCTCATCGATGGAGACACCCATGGACTACGTCTCCCGCCTGAGCCTGACCTTCGAACAGGCCAATCTGGATTACTCCCGCTTTTACGGTAGCCGCTTTCGCGAGGCGGGTGATGAGGACACAGGGCTGCTGCTTGACAGGATCTACAAGGACGAGATCAGCCATGTCGGCTACGGATTGAAGTGGTTTCGGCGTTGGAAGAAGGAAGGTGAATCGGACTGGGAAGCCTATTCCCGGGTGCTTTCGCATCCACTTTCACCGCGCTGGGCCAAGTCGCAGCCCTTCAATGAGGAGGGTCGATTGCGATCGGGGCTGGATGAGGATTTTGTCCGCCGGTTGAAGCTCTTCTCGCGTTCGAGGGGACGTTCGCCAGTGGTGCATTGGTTCAATCCGTTTGCGGAGTATCACTGTCTGGAGGAGGAGTTTGTTCCCAAGAAAGGCCAAAGGGAATGGGAGGATGATCTTTCAACGCTCCCGCTGTTCCTTGCCAGAAACGACGACGCCGTAGTGCTGAGGGAAGAACCTTCGCTGGATTTTCTTGAGAGGCTCGACGAACTGGGTGCTGAGCTTCCAGAGATGCTTGTAGTGAAGGAAGTGCTGCCTTCCGCGGAACTCCTGGATGGTCGGCCGATTGGTGGACTGCGTCCGTGGGCATGGAGTCCGGATGCCGTCCGCTACATGAAACCTCTGGTTGGAGATCTCCGAGGTGGAGTGCAGCCGGGTGCCTTCGACGTTGAAGGGTTTCGGGAACTCTTCGGGAAGGCGGAGGTTGGGAACTGGTGCGCGCTGTTCGAAAAGGTTTCGAATGGAGATGAGAGGTTTGCAACGAGCGATGATTGCGGCGTGACAGTTCGTTCAGAGAAAGAGCTGGTCGAAGCGATGGAATCATTCAGGAACGCGGGTGTAGAACGCTTCTGTTTGAAAGCAAATTTCGGCTTCGCAAGCACGGGGATGATCCGGATCTGGAATGGTGTGCCAGATGATTCCCAATGGTCGTGGATTCGCAGGCAGTTGGAATTGCAGTCCTGTCTGCGCCTGGAACCCTGGTTGGAGCGGGTATTCGATTTTTCAGTGCAGTTTGAATTGGGAAGGGACGGCGTGCGCCTGGTTGGTTTTGTGGAGATGGAGAACGATCATCGCGGCTTGATGAAAGAGTTGAGAGTCCAGTCGCCCTTCGCACGGGATGCCGAAGAAGAGGTGAGGAGATTGTTGAATGATCGTAGCCGTGGGGAAAGTCTGAGTGACTTGTATCAAAGATTCGGTGAGCGCGCAGGAAATCAGCTTGAAGGACTTGGCTATCAGGGTGCCTTTGGAGTGGATGCTCTGGTCGCTCGTCTTTCCGATGGTGAACTGAAGATACGTCCGGTGGTGGAGCTGAATCCCAGATGC
>CAZKNW010000776.1:0-1779 GCA_964554035.1 uncultured Verrucomicrobiota bacterium | reverse complement strand
CTGCTCCACCATCTCGTCCCAGTTGTCAACCGGCGGCACATTGACCTCGATGACACCCGGATCCGGCGTCACACCGAGCTTCACGATTCCCGGATCATAGGGCGGCGTCTCACCCTCAAGCACCACCGGCAAACCCGTGTCGGCGGCGGTCTTCTCGATGGCGGCCACCAGTTCAAGATAGTCTCCGGCACTCGGCACAGGAGGCATGAAGATGTGGAGACGTCCCTTTCTGGGTTCCACACAAAGGGCCGTGCGGACCATTCCCTTGGGAAGATCCTCGGTCATTTCCTGCTTCTTCCGAACAGCTTCTTCCTCCTCTTGCCGATAGGGATCTTTGCCATCACCCCGTTTCTGGTAACGAAGCTGCGACTCGGTCATGCCCTCCACCACGGGATTCCAGCCACGGCGCTCGGCCATGAACTTCCGGAACAGATCTTCCGAGGAAGGCAATTCCCTGAACTGCCCGGTCGGATCCGGCGGATAGAAGTAGGCCCTCTGGCTAGGCGGCACCCAGGGGAGCGAGTCCATCGGGAGACGGTAGCCAATCGGGGAATCACCCGGGATCAGGAAAAGGTGCTCTTTCCTGAGGAACCAGTTGCCGGTCTCCCAGCCGTCGCCGCCCTCGTTCCTCTTCAGCGGAAGGACGAAGCCGATCTTCCGGTCGAGCCCCTGCTCAAAGACCTTGGAGAGCCTCTTGCGCTCCTCCTTGTCGTCGAGCTTGTTCTCGAGCGGATCCACATTGGTCGGCAGTCGGCGCTCACGCCAGAGATAGTACCAGACATCCTCGTAGGCTGGCTGGATGGTCCTGGGACTGACCTCCAGGTTCTCGGCAAGGCGGCTGATGAAACGATCGGCCTCAGGGACATCACTGTTCGCATCCTTGTCGAACCAAGCGATGAGGGAGTCATTGCGCCAGATGGGCTGGCCGTCCTTGCGCCAGTAGCATCCCAGCGCCCAACGTGGGAGGGATTCTCCGGGATACCATTTGCCCTGCCCTGAATGAAGAAGCGAGCCCTTGGCAAAGCGATCTCGCAGACGCCACATGAGGTTCCGGCCCAGCCGGAACTTCTCGTCGCTCATGGCCGTGTAGTTCCATTCGGGGCCGTCCATGTCATCGATGGAAACAAAGGTGGGTTCACCACCCATCGTCAACCGGACATCCATCTGCTTGAGCCGGGCGTCCACCTGGTGCCCCAGCCTGCTGATCTCATCCCATTGCTCATCGCTGTAGGGAAGCGTCACTCGGGGGGATTCGAAGATCCGCTTCACTGACATCTCATGACCGAACTGCACCCGGCATGGCTCGGTCGATCCCGTCACCGGGGCCGCCCCGACCGGGTCTGGAGTACAAGCCACGGGAATGTGTCCCTCACCAGCCAAAAGACCCGAGGTCGGATCCAGTCCTATCCAGCCCGCTCCCGGGATGAACACCTCGCACCAGGCATGAAGATCCGTGAAATCCTCCTCGGTTCCCGACGGCCCATCGAGCGACTTCACGTCGGCCTTGAGCTGGATCAGGTAGCCGGAGGCAAAGCGGGCCGCCAGTCCCAGACGGCGCAGTATGCTCACCATGAGCCACGCCGAGTCACGGCAGGATCCTGACTTGATCCGCAATGTGCGCTCAGGCGTCTGCACTCCCGGCTTCATGCGGATCACATAGGCAATTTCATTGGCCAGCATCTGGTTCAGCCGGACCATGAAGGTGATGATGTTCTGCTCCTTGGTGTCGATGGAATTGACGAACTCCATCAGCAGGGGCGTGGCCCGCGTCCGCTTCAG
>CAZKNW010000775.1:0-1779 GCA_964554035.1 uncultured Verrucomicrobiota bacterium | reverse complement strand
ATCCACGAACTCTTCACTGGACTGCACCTCCTCTGCCTGGATGGCGAGCAGAAGCCTCAGGGCATACCATTCGATGCTGGTTCCCCTGGGACTTGCTTCAATGGCCTTTGTGGCAAGAGGAACCACGGGGTCCCCTTTAGGTGACCCCGCCGAAAGCAGCGCCAACGTCAGCCACATGGTGGAGACGGTAGTTGTTTCGCTTTCCGGGCGCTTCTGGCTGGGAAGTTGCCCTCCCGGTTTCCAGGAGCCGTCCTGTTTCTGTGCTTCCGGCAACAGGGAGACGAGAGCTTTCCGGTTTTCGGGGCTGATCTCAGTGTTGCTCAACCCAATCAATAGTTGGGAGACTCCCTCCTTGTTCCCATGACCAACGATCTTTCCCTTGTCGTTGGTCGAAAGGGATTGCTCGACGGCCCACTGAATCCATTCATCCAGCTTGTCGCTGACCTGAAAGTGGTTCCTGCGCGCGAGGCTCAATGCCCAAACCATGTTGCCAACCCGGTGGCACGATACACATGCCTTCTTCTCAATCCAGTAGACCCCCTTGGTCTCCACGTAGGGAATGCTTTTTTGCACGGCCTTTCTAATGGCGGCATCGGAAGGTAAGGCGCCGCAAACACTGGCGAAGAAGGTGAGGCAGGCGATGCTGGTCACGAAAACCAAAGCCAGCCTTGATGGCGATCGATGGAATTTCGAGGGTGAATGAACCGACTGGGAAGTGATTGTTTTCATCACGTCAAATGAATGATCTTCCTGGGAATTCCGGTTCAAAGTTGAACCTGAACCTCGCATTCCGCAATCCTGAAGATTCGTGGAACAAGGGACAGGTTGGAACAACTTTAAAAAAAAAGAGGCACCGGAGGGTGCCTCTTTGCTGGATGTTGAGAATATTTCCACCCAGTGGCCTATATCCTAGGGAGTAGGCTGCAGGTGAATTCTTGCTCCTGCCTTTTTCATCATGTTGATATGCAGTCGGGAGCGGAATGGATCAAACGGGTTATTGGCGAGATAGATCTTCACGTAAGGCGAGAATCTCCTTTCCCCATCTGCGTCCTCCTGGATCATCACGACCAGGGGCAGGAGGTCGTCGACGAGGTTGTCCTCAAGAAACAGATACGAAAGGTTGTTGAGTCCGTGCAGGGCGGTGATGTCGGTGACCCGGTTGCCCTTGAGATCGAGGATCGACAGCCAAGGGAGTTGGTTGACCCCCGAGATGTCCTTGATACGGTTCTTCGCCAGATAAAGGCTTGAGAGCTTCTTCATGCCAAATGTGGGCGAGATGTCCGTGACGTCGTTCTCCTCAAGGTAGAGGGCGGACATGTTGGTCAGTCCCGCAAGAGGAGAAATGTCGCTGACGCGGTTCCTCGAGAGCTCGATGTATTGAAGTCCCTTGAGAGATCCAAGCGTGGAGATGTCCGTAATCAGGTTGTCATTCAGCGTAATCGTCTGGATGCGTTTCAATCCCTTGATGGGCGACAGGTCGGTGACAAAGTTCGTGGCGAGATTGAGCGCGGCCAGACTGAGGCAATGCTCAAGTCCCGAGAGGTCCTTGATGGCCTTGCCTGTGGCCTTGATGGTCGAGATGTTCTCCACGTCCTTGGCGGTGAGGGGTTCCTGAGTGTCTCTTTTCGAAAAGACATACTGCCGCACGGCATCCTCCAGATTCTTGTCCTTGAAGATGGAAACCACCTTGGGGGCTGGTTTCGGTGCGGGTTTGGGGGTCGGTTTCGGAACCGGCTTTTCAGCAGGCTTCTTGGGCTCTTCCTTTTTGGGTTCAGCCTT
>CAZKNW010000774.1:0-1787 GCA_964554035.1 uncultured Verrucomicrobiota bacterium | reverse complement strand
CCAACACAGGCCAAGCTGCGTTTTCGAGAAGAAACGAGATCTTTTTGTCAGTTTCCGACATACCGGACGGATGATCCACAAGACCGCTGCCTTCAAAACCCGACTGGGAGCGATTCGTAAACCGTTAACCTGGTTGGGGATGCGCAAAAACAGGAAGAGTTTTCCACAAACCCGATCCATGTCCATGAAAGAATCATTCGACCATTTCAAAGCAAAAATGAAGCCGGATCAGCACAATCGCTCCGGTTTGAGGAGCCCCCGAACTCTCGTCCAGCCAGAGCCGGATTGCAATTGAACGCACCGCATCCCAAGATCGGGCCTTCCACACGACCCACATTTCAGCATGAAGAACAAAGAAATCTCCAGACGTTCCCTGCTCAAGGCAGGGGCAGCCTCCTCCCTCGCCGGTTCCTTCCTGGCCTCCAGCATCGCCATCACCGATGCGGCAGCAGGCACCAAGGGCAACGTCAACCATTCCGCCTGCAAGTGGTGCTACAAGGGCATTGATCTCGACACCATCTGCACCGAGGGAAAGAAATTCGGCCTTCAGTCGGTCGAGCTGCTCGATCCTCCCGATTTTCCGACCATCAGGAAGCACGGCATGACCTGCGCCATCGTCAGCTTCCCAACCGGCAAGACCAAGGCCGGCGTCAAGGTCGGGGGCATCGCCAAGGCTTTCAATCGCGTCGAGCACCATGACACCCTGGTGGAGATCTATGAGCAGAGGATCAAGGAGACGGCCGATGCCGGACTGAACAACCTGATCTGCTTCTCCGGCAACCGGGACGGCATGGACGATGAGGAAGGTCTGAAGAACTGTGCGAAGGGGCTCAAGCGCCTGATGCCTTTCGCCGAGAAGCACGGTGTCACCCTGACCATGGAGCTGCTCAACAGCAAGGTGAACCACAAGGACTACATGTGCGACCACACCGCATGGGGTGTCGAGCTCTGCAAGGCCACGGGCTCGGAGAACTTCAAGCTCCTGTATGACATCTACCACATGCAGATCATGGAGGGTGACGTCATCCGCACCATCCAGGAGAGCCATCCCTACATCTCCCACTACCACACCGGCGGGGTTCCCGGACGCGCCGAGATCGATGAGACCCAGGAGCTCTACTACCCGGCCATCATCCGGGCCGTTCTCGCGACCGGCTACAAGGGATTCGTGGGGCAGGAATTCATTCCCAAGAGGAAGGACAAGCTCGCCTCCCTCAAGCAGGGAGTCGAGATCTGTGATGTGTGATCGGCCTCAGGGCCTGATCCAGACCAGCGTGCCCTCTGAGACCTCATCAAAGAGGGGGATCAGATCCTTCGCCGCCATGTGGACACAACCGATGGAAGCCGGTCTTCCCAATGAGGGCTCGTCGGCGAGACCATGGATGTAGATGTAGCGACGGTAGGTGTCGCAGTTGCCACCCTGGTTGAAACCGGGTTCACAGCCTTCCAGCCAAAGGATCCGGTGCGCGATCGGTGCATCTGGAAACCCTTCCTGGATCAGGCCAACCGGCACCCTGCCCTTGAAGACCGTCCCTTCCGGCTCGCCGGCCCCGATCTTGTCACGAATGCGGTGCACACCGAGCGGTGTCTGGTTGGAGTCCTCAATCTGCCCCGTTCCAAAACGCGAGGTGGAGATGACGTAGGACCGGACAAACCGGTAATGCTCTCCGACACTCCAGCGATAGCGGTGCATGCGCTGGGTTTCGACCACCACCTCCAGCAGCTCAGAGGAGGGTTCCAGGGCCAGTTCCCGGGGGAGGGCCAGGGTCGCCTCTTCTCCGGGGTGG
>CAZKNW010000773.1:0-1796 GCA_964554035.1 uncultured Verrucomicrobiota bacterium | reverse complement strand
TTGATGAAACTTTCAACCACTCTGGTTATGCTCCGGCCGTGCGACCGCTGGCAGTCCGATTTCTTGATTGGTTCACCATCCACTATGCCGCCCTGAAGCTTCCTGCCGAACAGGGCCTGGAAGCGCATCAGGAAGAGGCGGGCGCTTTGTTGTGTGATCCGTGGTTTCTTGAGATGCCGGAACCCGGGGCGGCGGAGCTGGAATTCAGCGGGAAGGGGTCCTTCGAGTTTGTTTCCCCGGTTTCCTACGGGCCAGCCTGCAATCGTAGGGTTCCCGGTTGGTGCTTCCAGTCAGGACCGTGGAAGTCACGACCGGCGGTGATCCTGATTCATGGCTACAATGCCGAGCCTGCCTACGATGGAGTGATGAAGGAATGGGCAGCCATGCTGGTGGAGTCCGGGGTGAATGTCCTGATGTTTGAACTGCCCTATCATCGATCCCGTCGGCCCGGCCCGGAACACGCCATCCGGAATTTCTTCTGCGGGGATCTTCTTCATGTGGGTTCCGTCTTCCAGCAGGCCTTTCATGAGATCCAGGCCATGATCGTCTGGCTCAGGGAAATGGGCGCATCTTCGGTCGGGCTTTGGGGCAACTCACTGGGCGCCCTGATGGCGGGGAATGTTGCCTGTCTCGAAGGTCAGGCGGATGCGGTTGCCTTGTTGTCGCCGGTCGCACGCATTGGACGTGCCCTCAAGGAACTGGCCTTTGCGCACACGATGAAGCGGGCCATGGGGGAAAGTGATCTACCCTTGGAGATCCTGGATCTGCCGACGAAGGATCCGAAAGTCGATCCGCAGAAGATCTTTGTCGTCTCAGGCAGGTATGACCTGTTTGCTCCCTTGAACACTCAGAAGGAACTGATTCAGCGTTGGAACACACCGCACCACCGGGTCTGTCCGGAGGGCCACATCAGTATACTTGCCCTGCGGGATGTGGCCAGAAAGACCGCTTCCGACATGGTTCGAGCACTTCAGTCCTGACCGGGCTGTTGTCCTTTTCTTCCAGGTTTGGCCGCCTCTTCGTCTGAAATCAGGATACCCATCATCACCCCGGCAATGATCGAATAGGTGGGTCCCACAAACCACCCGACCACTGGAATGGCGATGAAGACCAGGCTCAGGGCTCCGAAGAAGGTGATGCGCCAGAAATAGCGCAACATGAGCCGGAACGACTGCCCAGGGCTCAGGCCCTTTCTCTCAAAGTAGGGATCAATGAATCCGACACTGATCAGGAACAGCTGCAAGGGAAACACGATCGCCGGTGAAAGCACGGCTCCCCAGAACGGCAGGGCCCCCAAGGCCAGACCGAACAGGATCAGGAGAAGGGATGCCCCAACCGTGAGTAAGGTCATTCCGACCGGTCGCCTGATGGCGTCCAAGAGGGAACGTTCCTGATGCTGGGCATGACCATGGAGCAGTTGTTCGGAGCGTTCCGACAATTTGTCGAGGAAAGGTGCATAGCAGGCCATCACGATTCCCCGAAAGCCGATGTAGCAGGGTGCGATGCCTGCGGCGAAGAGCAGGCCGATGATTATCCAGCGAACCCAGGTGGGGAATCCATCCCCTTCAAAGAAGCGGCTCTCCAGAAATCCCGTGGCGCCTGAGGCGAGAAAGAACGAGGCAACCAGCAAGGTGGGGATCAGCAGCGCCGATATCAGGATGGGCAACAGCAGTGTCCTCCAGTAGCCCCTCCGCCAGAGAAGTTCGTGGGCCTTGAGAAATGCAAAGGTGGATCCCTTCATGTCCTAGGGCCAATCGACATTCACTTCAACCAGATGAGCGAAGCTGCTAGGTAAA
>CAZKNW010000772.1:0-1800 GCA_964554035.1 uncultured Verrucomicrobiota bacterium | reverse complement strand
GGCAGGGTGGGGGACCTGCTGGGGGGGGGCTACGAGCAGCTCTGGGGAGGCACCTTTCACTCGATCGGCCACCGCATCCTAAGGCGCTTCTCGGATCGCATCGGCTATCGCAGGGATTTTTCCATCCTGGATTCCGAGGATTCCCGGGATCTGCTGAAGGCCTGCATCGGGGCGGCGGACATCGACATCAAGGCGACCCGTTTTCCCAAGCCCGAGGTGCTCAAGAGCATCTTTTCCCTTTCGGTGAACATGGATCTGGAGATTCCCAAGGTCATCGAGCGCCAGTATCGAAGCTTCATTCCGCTGACCGACAAGATTGCCGAGCTTTTCAAGGCCTACGCCGATAGAAAGAGACAGTCGAATGTCATGGACTTTGACGATCTGATGGTCCTCTGGCTGAAGCTGCTGAAGGAGGATTCCGCTGTCCGGGAGAGACTGCAGGAGCGTTTTCGTTTCGTGCTGGTGGACGAGTATCAGGACACCAACCGCGTGCAGTGCGAACTCATTGATCTGATCGCAGGCAAGCACCGCAACGTCATGGTGGTGGGGGATGATTCGCAGAGCATCTACTCATGGCGGGGTGCGGACTTCCGGAACATTCTGGAGTTTCCGAGGCGGTATCCGGAGGCCAGGGAGTATCGGATCGAGGTGAACTACCGGAGCACCCCTGAGATTCTACAGCTTGCGAACGAGTCCATCTCGCTGAACACCCGCCAGTTTGAGAAGGAGTTGAAGTCGGCCCGTGACGGAGGGATGAAACCGGCACTCGTTGCCTGTGGGGACGCCTATGAACAGGCCGGATTCATCGCCCAGAGGGTCCTGGAACTGCGTGACGAGGGAATCGAGTTGAAGGACATTGCGATCCTCTACCGATCCCACTTCCATGCGATGGAGCTTCAGATGGAGCTGACCAAGCGCAACATCCCCTTCACCATCACCAGTGGTCTCAAGTTCTTCGAGCAGGCGCATATCAAGGATGTGGCTGCCTACTTGAAACTGGTTGCCAATCCAAGGGACGAAATCTCCTTCAAGCGGGTGGTCCTGTTGATGCCCGGAATCGGGGCCAAGGGAGCCGACAAGTTGTGGGGGCTTTTCCAGGAGCGATGCACGGGCCTTCTTGCCGAGGAACCAGAGGACTCAAGCGATCCCGACTGGAGTGTGGATGAGGATTGGGAAACGGCGCGTGAGGAGCGCCCGTCGTCACCCGCCTTCAAGGTGGCGGAAGCCATTCGCGAGATCGCGGTCAAGGTTCCCAGGAAGGCGGCCAAGAACTGGCAGCAGTTGGGAGACACCGTGGAGCAGATGGAGGAGATCCGGGAGAACGCTGCCGGTCAGATCCGGCTCCTGGTGGACGCCGGCTATGAGGATCACCTGGAAGAGACCTACACCAATGCCCACAGCAGGCTGGAGGACGTCGAGCAGCTTGCCAGCTTCGCCGAGCAGTTTAACACGGTGGAGGATTTCCTGGCACAGCTTTCCCTCATGACCGATACGGAGGCCGACTCAGGCTCGGCGGCCATGGATGAGATGATTCGTCTCTCCTCGATCCACCAGGCAAAGGGCCTCGAGTTCAAGGTGGTCTTCGTGATCATGCTGTGCGACGGGCTTTTTCCCTCGGCCCGTTCCCTGGAGGAGCCGGACAGTGAGGAGGAGGAGCGCCGGCTCTTTTACGTGGCGGTGACCCGGGCCGAGGATGAGCTCTACCTGACCTATCCCCTCATCCGGATGACGCAGGGCTACGGGGGCGACATCGTCCAGACGCCATCACGCTTCGTGGAGGAAATCCGTGATGATGAATTC
>CAZKNW010000771.1:0-1812 GCA_964554035.1 uncultured Verrucomicrobiota bacterium | reverse complement strand
CTTCGCGCGGGAAATGACGCGCAGCTCCCTATGAATGACCGGCACCAGGTTCATTCAGGGCTACGGGTTGTTGGACTCCCTTTTTGACTCATCGTCTCACTGGATCGATTCGTCGAGACGATGCCGGGAAGCAAGGGGCTGTTCAACCACTTCTCGCCTTGCCATGGGTTGGCGGGCCAAGGCATTAAGGGCGGGTGTCCGTCTCCTACCGATGCTGGGCCGAGGTTGACCTCGATGCCCTGCGCAACAACCTGATGGTGCTTCGCCAGCTGGCGGGGCCATCCGTCCAGGTGATGACGGTCGTGAAGGCGGATGCCTATGGCCACGGACTGCGGCAAACGGCCGGACTGCTCATGCAAAGCGGCACCGACATCTTCGGTGTCGCCAACCTTTCCGAGGCCAAGAACATCCGCAAGGTGGGGCGCGGGTGGCCCATCCTGATGCTGGGTGCCTGCCTGCCCGACGAGATCGAGAGCGCCATCAAGGACGACGTGATGCTCACCATCTCAAGCCTTGAGGAGGCACGGAGGATCTCCGAGATCGGAAAGAAGCTTAAGAAGAAGGCCCTGGTGCACCTCAAGGTGGATACGGGCATGAGCCGGCTGGGATGCCGACCGGACCAGCTGGCCGACCTTGTCAGCGGGATCCCCTCCTTCCGCTGGGTGGATTGGGTCGGCCTCTTTTCCCACTTTGCCTCCATAGATTCGGACCCCAGGTTCTGCCGCACCCAGAGACAGCGCTTCGAGAAGGCACTGGCCAGCGTCCGAGCCGCCGGTATCCCTTTGAAGTATATCCACCTTCACAACAGTGGCGGTGTCATCTGGGAGCCTCACGAAGACGTCAACCTGGTCCGTCCCGGCTCCCTGGTCTACGGGATCATACCCCCCAGCCCCAGGGAGGCACCGAATGGCCTTTTCGAGAAACTGGTTCCCGCCCTGAGCTGGAAATGCAGGGTGGGATTGGTCAAGCAGATCGCCAAGGGGGCTTCCGTGAGTTACGGACGCACGTTCATGGCGGAGCACCCCATGAAGGTGGCCATCCTCACGGCCGGTTACGGTGATGGCTACATGCGACAGGGAAGCTCAAGATCCCACGTCCTCATCCAGGGAAAGCGATGTCCCGTGCTCGGTCGGGTGACCATGGACCAGATCATCGTGGACGTTTCCGGGATCAGCGAACCGACGGTGGGGGAAGAAGCCATACTGATAGGCAGCCAGGGAGACGACAGGATCCACGTTCATGAACTTGCCAGATGGTGCAACACCATTCCGCTTGAGATCCTCACCAACATCACCTACCGCGTCCCCAGGCTTTACCGTGGCGCCGGGGCTTCCTGATTCATCCCTTTCCCCAGTGGGGAGGCGGGGCATCATTCTTCTTGATGCTGTCCAGCTCGGAAGCGGCAATGGTGTCGATCAATCTACGGTTTTCCTTTTGAAGCCGGTCCATTGCCATGCCCTGCTCGGTCACCACCTGGTTGAGCTTCTCGACCAGGTCCTCCAGGTGGGCGATCGCCGTCTCCATCCGGATCAGTCTTTCTTCAGATTCCTCTTCCATTAGAAAGTCTCCGGCAGTTGGTGAATGGTGCCGTAGATCTCGCTACGCACCGGGGCTCCCCCAAGGGTTTCCAGATTGACCGCGGTTCGGACCTGCATGGCGGGAACCAGGCCGGGAATCTCAAGAAGGACCTCCCTGCCGTCGGAGGCCAGGGTGGCCCTGGAAATCTCCAGCTGCTTCCGGGCCTGTTGCTTCATGACATCCTTGTCCCACTCACCATCCTCATTGCGGTTGGGAACGCCACCTCCTCCAACA
>CAZKNW010000770.1:0-1818 GCA_964554035.1 uncultured Verrucomicrobiota bacterium | reverse complement strand
TCCTCTCCGCCGAAATCGGACACGATCAGGAAGCTTTGTCCGATATGCGAAGGGAGACCCTGAAAAGCAGGAAACTTTCGCATCCAAACATCGTCAGGATCCACGATCTCTTTGAAGCTGTCGATGAAGCGCCCTTCATTTCGATGGAATACATCGACGGCAAATCACTGAGCGCGATCAAGGCAGAACAGGACCACCGCCTCCTGCCATGGATCTTTGTCGAACCCCTGATTCAGCAGCTTTGCCTCGCTCTGGATTTCGCCCATAGTCGGGGAATCATCCACCGGGATCTGAAGCCCGGGAACATGATGATTGACGCTAAAGGGGTCCTGCTGCTCGCCGACTTCGGCCTCGCTGCCACGGCGGCCGATTCCCTTTCCCGCTTGTCACGGAACCCCGGCCAAAGCGGAACTCCGGCCTACATGAGCCCTCAACAAATGAGAGGCAATGTACCTCAGATTTCCGACGATATCTATGCGCTTGGGGCCACGATCTACGAACTTCTGACCAGTAAACCACCGTTCTATCGGGGAGATGTCTATCGACAAGTCAAAGAAGAACTACCGACTCCCATTCGTGCCCGCTTGGCAGAGCTTGAACTGGAAAACGCCGTTCCTGCGAGTGTAGAAGCCCTCATCATGGCCTGCCTTTCAAAAGAGCCCAGCCTACGCCCGCAGAGTGCCGCTCAGGTGGCTGGGTGGCTTGGATTGAATTCACAAGGAAATGAGGTTCAGGAATCATCACACCCTTTTCAAAATCAATACCTCATCACCGAACAACCCGGGACAGCAACGGGGTCCCATCTAGAGGATGCCCCGAAGCGAGAAGAAGCTCCAAGCAATACCAGGGGTGTCCCGATCTCCAACAAGATTGCGACTGCCATCATCGTTCCAGTTCTGGTCATCGGCTCCCTCCTTCTTCTCAACCTGCGGAAAACAGCCTCCACCGGAGCCGCAGGCAACCAGATCACACAAGACCAGGCTCCCTCCACCCTTGAAAGTGCCTCTCAATCCATCTTCAACGGGTATGACCTGACAGGTTGGGAAGGTGATTCAAGATTCTGGTCAGTCAGGGACGGAGCCATAACCGGTCAATGGAGCGAAGCCGCGTCCAGTCAACCTCAACTCCCGCTGACATGGAAAGGAAACCAGGACATTCGGGATTTCGAACTGAAATTAGCTTCAGGGCAGCTGGCTTCAGGCCCAACAGCGGCTTGATCTACAGAGGAAATGCCATCGATGGCTATCAGGCAGAATTGAGTGCCAATATTCCAAACACGGGACGGATCCACACAACCACAAGCGCGGATGGCCAGAGCATCGGGCCTAAAAGCGTCCTGGCCATTTCAGGAGAACGCACCCAGGTTTTCGAAGTAAACGGTGCCGAAAGAGTCAATTTCGAGGAAACCCTTCTCACCAATGAGGAGCTTTCCGAGCTTTTCAATTCGAGTTCATGGAACAGGATTCGAGTGGTCGCAGTCGGAACCCGGATCTCGCACTTCATCAACGATGTCCTGGTTGCGGAGACAACCAACAACACGCGACGAGGAAAAGAAGCCCGTGGTCCATTGGCCTTTGAGGGAAAAACGGATCAACCTGGCGTCACCACTGACACCGTCGTTCAATTCAGGGACATCCGTTTGAAGTACCTTTCCGCCGACCTTCCTTAAGCGATCAATGCACTTTCATTCCGGCCACGCAATCGGCGGTGGGTAAGATCAAACGCGAGATCGGCTGAATGACCTACCTGCTGAGCCATCCCCTTCCGAACACTGCCTCGCGACTAGTGCAATCTATCCCGAGCGGCTAAGCTCCCTCG
>CAZKNW010000769.1:0-1822 GCA_964554035.1 uncultured Verrucomicrobiota bacterium | reverse complement strand
ATCCGGAATTCGCAGCAGCCAGCTAGTCGGCTTTCCCGCGGGAAAGCCCGCATTCACTTTATTCTCATCCTGCTCCTTTTCGGGGGATCTTCCTCCGCGGAGCTTGCATTGCCCGAGGCACGCGTTCCATGGACGTCCGGCCGGATTCATGGCACTCCGGAACCGCCCGCCCCTTACTCGGTCCACCAGACCTTCGGCAACCTTTCCTTCAAGAACCCCGTCGAGGTCGTTCCCGAGCCGGGGACGGATCGACTTTGGGTCCTTGAGGTCGACGGGGGGATCTACTGGTTCTCCACCCTTACTTTGGAGAAGAAGGAAGCCGGGAACATCCGGAGTGCCCGTCCTGACGCCCGGCGATGCTACGGCCTCGCCTTTCATCCCGGTTATCCCGGGAACCCCTCCGCCTTCCTTTGCTATGCCGGCAAGCCTGAGGAAAAGGATGGAACGATCCTTTCAAGGCTGCCCGTGCGCGATGGAAGGCTCGATTTCGAGGAGGAGGAAATACTGCTTCGGTGGCAGTCGGGAGGGCACAATGGCGGAAGCCTGAAATTCGGACCCGATGGCTTCCTCTACGGTTCTGCAGGCGATGGCGCGGCACCCTCTCCACCGGATCACTTCAACACCGGTCAGGACATCTCGGACATCATGGCCAGCATCTTCCGGATCGATGTGGATCGCAGGGATCCGGGAAAGGCCTACTCGGTTCCCGCCGACAACCCTTTCAGGGGCCATCCGGGTGCGCGGCCTGAGATCTGGGCCTTTGGACTGCGCAACCCATGGCGGATGAGCTTCGACCGTAAGACAGGCGACCTCTGGACGGGAGACGTTGGATGGGAACTTTGGGAAATGGTGTTTCGGATCGAAAGGGGCGGCAACTATGGATGGAGCATTGTTGAAGGAAGCCAGCCCGTACGCCCTGACTTCAAGCAGGGGCCTGCACCCATAACCAGCCCGGTCTATCAGCATTCCCACATCGAGGCCCGGTCCATTACAGGTGGCTTTGTCTATCGGGGCAAACGGTTTCCCGGCTTGTTGGGCAAATACATCTACGGCGACTACGTCACAGGACGGATCTGGGCGCTGGAGGGGAATGATGCCGCAACCGCGAAGGTGGAGGAGATTGCGAGGACACCGCTTCAGATCATCTGTTTCGGGGAACAGGAAGATGGCGAATTGCTGGTCGTCGACTATGGCGGAGGAATCTACCGTTTCGAGCGAAATGAAACCTCGGGGAAACATCAGTCCTTTCCCCGGCGCCTGAGTGAAACGGGACTGTTTGATTCGACCTCGAAACTGATCACGGCCCCGGGTGTCTATCCCTACGAGATTGCTGCCGAACCGTGGTTTGATGGTGTAACTTCAACGAGGCATTTCGCGATACCGGGCGATGGGAAGCTGGGAGTCTACAAGCGGTTGAGACGTCCTTTGGGTGAGATGAAGGGAGCGTGGAGCTTTCCTCCGGGAACGGTCTTTGCCAAGACGATCTGGCTGCCCGAGGCCTATGCCGGGCTTCAGCCGAGAAAGATCGAAACCCAGATCCTTCACCGCAATGGCGAGGAATGGCAGGCCTATGCCTATATCTGGGATGAGGACCAGAAGGATGCCTTGCTCGCCCCGGCTGGGGGCGTGGCCCACTCCTACAAGGTGACGGAGAATGGCAGGTCCAGGACCTTTGAGTGGCGCACGGCAGCCCGCTCCGAATGCCTGCTCTGCCACACGCATCGGGGTGGGACCATCTACGGCTTCAACCAGCGCCAGTTGAACCACAGCATTTCGAACGCAGGAAGAAGGACCAACCTCCTGAAGCACATTGATTCGATGG
>CAZKNW010000768.1:0-1823 GCA_964554035.1 uncultured Verrucomicrobiota bacterium | reverse complement strand
GGCCGTTTCCGGGCGGAGGTAGGCGACGTTGTCCTCGCTTTCGACTGGACCAACGTAGGTCTTGAACATCAGGTTGAACTGCCGGGGCTCGGTCAACTGGGCTCCGTTCTCAGGATTGAACCCGGTGGAATTCTCGACCTCCTCAGACTTCTCGACGACCGGCTCCGGATTGTTCAGACCGCGCGAGCGGTAGTATTGCTTGGCCGTCTTCGTGGCGGACTTGACGGGATCCTGTGATTTCTCGATCAGGACGGAAAAGGCGTCATTGGAGGACTTGTCGCTGTCGACATCCTTGGCTCCGCTGAAGTAGACGACCGTTCCGGACATGGGATCGATCTGGTCGGCACGCAAGCGCTTCTTGGTGAGCAGACAGTCGCACATCGGGTCGCTGAAAGTGTCGGTGTGGCCGCTGGCCTTCCAGACCTGGGGATGCATGATGATGGTGGCATCCAGTCCCTCGACATCGTCCCGGTCCTGGGTCATGCAACGCCACCAGTAGTCCTTCACGTTGCGCTTCAGCTCGGCACCGAGCGGTCCGTAGTCCCAAAAACCGTTGATGCCCCCGTAGATTTCGGAGGACTGGAAGATGAAGCCCCTCCTCTTGCTGAGAGACACGATTTTTTCCATGAGGTCTTTGGCTTGTTCCTGAGACATAAAGGCGCGGAGTCTTTGAAAACAGCCAAATGATGTCAAGGAGGCAGGGAAGATACCCAATGCGGCGTCCAGGCCGGTTATTGCTGAGACTTCTCAAGGGCGGTTCCCCTGAGATCCCCTTCGAACACGACCTTGCCACCACCGAAGATGCCCGCCTTCCTGATGGTCACGACCGTCTTGTTGGCGAGGGACAACGCCTCGAGTGCCTCCATCTGGGAGAGGTTCCAGCCGGCCATGGCGTGCCGGAAAAAATGCCACGACTCGGATGTGCCCTTGGGAGGCAAGACGAAGGATTGAAGCTCATCTTCAAGGATGGGTTGCACGTAGTTCCAGTCCTGATCGTTGAGCAGGAAATGATGGAGATAGGGGCGCTGCTTGAGCTTTCGCGCAAACTTCTCGTATTCCACTCGGATCAGCGGAGTGATGGGGTCGTCCTCGGCATGGATGAGGATGTGGGGTTCCTGCCAGCTCATCCTGATTCGGGTCTGGTTGGTCAGGGCGACGAGGGCGCTCCATAAGGTAGGATTCTCTGGAAGCTCCGCCTTGGCGCGGTTGAAGAAGTAGAACTCATCGGTCGCCCCTGGCATCAATATGAGTGACTTTGCCGTGGAGGATTCCTGAAAGGACTCGAGCAGTACCTGGGCAAACTGGTCCCGATTCAAGGTGGTGTCCTTGGTCTTCAGAGGCATCCGGGTCAATGCCTGGGCCCAATCGGGAGCCCCGCCTGATTCAGACTCCGCCATTGCCGGTGTCGATAGGGACACCACGCCAATGAGGTAAAACAGCTGGAAAAGCCGGTTCATGGCGTTTGGAAGGAGAGGTTGACCAAGAGTTCCTTCACCTGGTTGTGCCAGCGGTCCAGATGGGCCACGGTCCGGTGAATGTCGGAAAGCTGGTCGAGCTGGGTTGGGGTCGGGGCGGAATCGACAGGCCAGTCCGGTGTCAGTTCCCTAAGCCTTGCGAAGACCTGGTCGAGCTGTTCCTGAAGGCGGCCCCGAAACTGGTTCAACTCCTCGGTGAGTTCGAGGGTTGCTGCCATGAGCTGGGCCTTGAGGATTGGGGAAGCGGCCTTCTCCTGTTCCCCCTGGTGTTGCCGGATCTTGCGCGCGAGTTGCCCAAACTCCATGAACCAGTCCATCAGGTGCCCGGGGGCCTGCTCGACCACGCCG
>CAZKNW010000767.1:0-1824 GCA_964554035.1 uncultured Verrucomicrobiota bacterium | reverse complement strand
CAAGCTCGAACAGCGGGACGACCTGAGCGTCTTCGTGTCCGGCAAGAATGACAAGGATGTCTACACCCTCTCAGGGGACACCACGCTGGCCAACATCACCGGCATCAAGATCGAGGCACTGACGGACAAGGGACTTCCGAAGAACGGTCCCGGACGATCCAAGGATGGCAACTTTGTCTTGAGTGAGTTTTCCGTCGAGCTGGCACCGAAGGGCGATGCCAAGAAGAAGGCGATCGACCTGCACAAGGCGATGGCGGACTTCAGCCAGGGCGGCTACGAAGTTGCGACCGCACTCGATGGCCAGGCTCCCCAGCAAGGGAATGGCTGGGCCATCTCCCCGCAGCAGGGACGTGACCACGTGGCCATCTTCTCCCTCAAGAAGCCCGCTGGCAGCAAGGGGGGATCCACCCTCACCTTCACCCTGGACCAGCAGTACAAGAGCAAGGAACACAGCCTCGGCAAGTTCCGCCTCTCCATCACCACCGACAAGGGAAGCATCGATTTCGGCATACCCGAGGAGATCCAACCCATCATCGCCATGGCCCCGGACAAGAGGTCCGAAGATCAGAAGAAGGTCCTGGCCGCCTTCTTCAGGTCGATCGACAAGGAACTGGCGGAGAAGAATTCAGGACTCGCAGAAGCCAGAAAACCCCTTCCCACCGATCCAAAACTGATTGAACTTCGCGCCAGGCTGAAGCGCGCAGAGCAACCCCTGCCCGAAGATCCCGGGTTGAAGGAACTTCAACGCGCGCTCAAGCTGAGCACAGACCAGATCAAAGAGGTCCGGCTGACCGCCGCACAGGACATCGCCTGGGCCCTCATCAACAATCCCGCCTTCCTTTTCAACCACTGATACACCAGCACCATGATACGCATCCCAGGAGAACTCAGCACAGACCTCTGTGACTCCAACATGAAGCTCACCCGGCGCGACCTGCTCCGGGTGGGAGGTTCGAGCATGCTCGGACTGTCCCTCGGCTCCATGTTCGAACTTCAGGCCAGCCAGACCAAGGGCGGAGGTCCCGGATGGGGCAAGGCCAAGAGCGTCATCCTCTGCTACCTGCAGGGAGGCCCCAGCCACATCGATCTCTGGGATCCCAAGGAAAACGTGCCCGACAACGTGCGCAGTGTCTTCAAGGACATCCCAACAAAGATTCCGGGCACCCGATTCACTGAACTGCTGCCACGACTGGCCAAGGTCAACGACAAGATGACCATGATCCGTTCCATGAGCTACACACCCAACGGGCTCTTCAACCACACCGCAGCCATCTACCAGATGATGACGGGCTACACCACCGACAAGGTCAGCCCCTCCGGCCAGCTGGAGCCGCCAAGCCCGAAGGATTATCCCAACTTCGGATCCAACATCATCAAGTTCCGCCCGCCTGAGCAGCCCATGCTTCCCTTCGTCATGCTCCCCCGCCCCCTCCAGGAGAGCAATGTGGTCGGAAAGGCCGGAACCGCCGGATTCCTCGGAAAGGCCTTCGATCCCTACACGCTTTACCCACAGGGCGACGACATGGACATGGAGAAGATGAGCAAGATCAAGATCGATGATCTCCAGCTCCGTCCCGAAGTCTTTGCCCATCGCCTCGAGCGCCGTGCCGATCTAAGGAAGGCCATCAATGATGCCATGCCCGACATCGACAAGGCCGTCGAATCGTTCAACCTCAACGAATACTACGACCGTGCTTTGAACCTGATTGTCTCCGGACGCGCACGCAACGCATTCGACCTCTCGCAGGAAAGCAATGCAACGCGCGACATTTACGGCCGCAACACCTTCGGGCAAAGCTGCCTTCTCGCCCGCAGGCTCGTCGA
>CAZKNW010000766.1:0-1827 GCA_964554035.1 uncultured Verrucomicrobiota bacterium | reverse complement strand
CGTGTGAGCAACACCTTCCGCAATTCACCCGGACCATCGAAACTCTCCCCGGTCGGCATGGTGCCCCGACTGTCGATGGGCTGTCCCTTGTCCTTGTCGCGCCAGCGGCCCAGGATGTCGTAGTTCTCCATGCCAAAACCAATGGGATCGATCATGTTGTGACAGGCGGCGCAGGACGGATTGTCCCGGTGCTTCTCAAGGGCCTGGCGCAAGGTCAGCTTCTTCTCCTTCTTGGTCACGGAGTCGAGGGAAGGCACATCCGGTGGAGGCGAAGGCACATGGGAACCCAACATGGTCTCAAGCACCCAGGCACCACGCAGGACGGGACTGGTCCGGTTTGGAAAGGCGGTCAGCATGTGCACGCCACTCATTCCAATCACGCCTCCGCGTTGTCCGTTGTTCAGGGCGACCTTGCGAAACTCCTTCCCCTTCACACCTTCCATCCCGTAGTGCTTGGCCAGTCTCTCGGTCAGGAAGGTATAGTCGGAGTCAATCAACTCCAGGATGCTTCGGTTCTCACGCAGCAGATGCTTCATGAACTCCACCGGCTCCCCTCTTGAATCCTCAGCAAACTCCATGGTGAAGGTCTTGGAGATTTCCCGACCAGTGAAGGCGACGCTCCTCCCCACCTCACGCGTCCCCAGCCACTGACCGGTAAAGTCCCGGACAAATTCGTCCGCCTTGGGGTCCCTCAACAACCGCTGCATCTGCCCCAGCAGGACCTTCGGATCCCCGAGGATTCCCTTGTCCGCCAGATCCATCAGTTCCCGGTCCGGCATGCTGGCCCAGAGAAAGTAGGAAAGCCGCGTGGCCAGCTCATGGTCATTGACCGCAAAGTAACCTTCACCGCGTTTGTCGGTCTCAATGCGAAACAGGAAGTGAGGCGAGATCAGCACGGACTTCATGGCCAGCTTCACACACTCCGAAAAGGGATCCCCTCGTTCCCCTGCCCTTTCGTAGAGTGACATCATCCGGTCGAGCTCTTCACGCTTCACCGGACGCCGAAATGCCTTGCGGGCGAAGTTCTTCAGAATTTCCCTGGCCCATGCCTGCTTATCCTTGTGCAATGTCTCCGGCTGCTTGTCGGGCCCATCAATCAGGAAAAGACGATCATGGATTTCCTGCTTTTCCTTGGAGGGAATTTTCCAGTCCTCCTTGATCCGGAGACCTGCCATCTCGAAGGCGTTTCCCTTGCCGGGCACCTGGAGCGTGAGGGCATGCAACCCTCTTGAAAGACGGACGGCGGTCCTAAGGTCCTTCTTCTCGGCAGGCTCCACCTGGAAGCGATGGGCAGCAATGCCATCGACCTTGAGCACCAGCTGTCCGCCCTTTTCGTTCTGCGGTCTGGCTTCCACTCCGATCCGGTAGTCGCCAGCCACGTAGATGTTGAGCAGCACGGACGCTTCGTCACCCTGTTTCAGAATCCGGGTTCGCCCTTCCACACCGGGCTGAAATGCCTTGTTGGCAAAGGTCCGCTCGAGCCCTGGCGACACAATTGCCAGATCCAGGATGTCCTGAGCCGCCTCCATGTAGCGCTCCATCAGGATGGGTGGCAGGAACAGCGTTTCACCATTGTTGTTGAAGCCCTCACCTCCTCCGCCATCCGTCGGGAAAGTGTCCGAGAATCCCAGATCCAGCCCGATCAGGTCGCGGATCGTGTTGTCATATTCAAGGCGGTTGAGACGGCGTGCCGTGATGCGCCCGGCAAACTCCCCTTCCTCACAGGCCGTCTTGTGGAGGTATTCCATGATCCACACGGTCAGGCTCAGACGCTCCTCCTCGCTCGGCTGCTTCTTGTCCGTGGGCGGCATCGCACGGTTGTAGAGC
>CAZKNW010000765.1:0-1831 GCA_964554035.1 uncultured Verrucomicrobiota bacterium | reverse complement strand
GGGTTATGCTCTGGGACGTTCCCTTGAGGACCGTGACCAATGCACGGTGGAACAGCTGGCTGAGCGCCTGGCGGAGAATGATTTCAAGTCCCACGTGCTCCTCGAAGGGATTGTCCTCAGCACACCCTTCCTGAACCGCCAGCGGATGGGGAAGGACGAGTAGCCGGTCAGACCTCAAAACTTTTCCTTCTGAATACCTGACCTATGGTTATTCTCTGAACCCGTAAGCCAACATGTTTAAACCGATCTCCAGACGAACGGTCCTTCGTGGAGCAGCAGGTGCCGCCCTGACGCTTCCGTGGATGGAGTCCATGTTTCCCGCCACCGGCTATGCCGCTGCGGGTGGTCGACTGAGTGAGCCGCCGTTGCGGTCGGTGTTCATGTTCGTGCCCAACGGGGTTTATCCCAAGGACTTCACGCCGGCAGGGGATGGCGAAGACTACGAGATCACTCCCATGCTCCAGTCACTCGCTCCGATGAAGAAGGAGTTCATGCTCCTCGAGAAGCTTTGGAACGAGAAGACGGTCGGGCGCAACGGGCACTGGCCCAAGGTGCCTGCCTATCTTTCCGGCGGATTCGTCAAGCGGACTTCCGGGAAGGACATGGATGTCGGCGGCCTTTCGCTGGACCAGTATTTTGCCAGGGAGATCGGTGATCGGACACCCTTGCCGTCTTTGGAGTTGGGCATTGATCCGGCGAGGACCGGTGTGGACAACGTGGGTGGTGGCTTCACGAGAATTTATGGGTCGCATATAGCATGGCGTGATCGGCACACCCCGGTGCCGAAGGAGATTGTTCCCCAACTGGCTTTCGATCGTCTGTTCAGGACCACCTCATTGGGTCCGGTCATTTCAGGACTCAATCCGAATTCACCCGAGGTCGTGAAGTCGCTGCAGCGCGATGACACCAGCCTGTTGGACCTGGTGCTGGAGGACGCCAAGCGTATTCGCCGCCAGGTGAGCTCCACTGATCAGGTGAAGCTGGATGAATATCTGGAGTCCGTTCGTTCGGTGGAGCGTCGCATTGAGGCATCGATGAAGCCCCAGAAGCGGTGGATCAATGAGGGGCGTTTCGATGTGCCTCGTCCGGGACCGGGCATTCCGAAGGAGCATCAGGATCATGTGGAGCTCATGCTCGACATCCTTTTGTTGGCTCTCTGGACGGATTCCACCCGGGTGGCGACCTTCATGTTTGGCGATGCGCAGAGTGGAAAGAACTATTCCTTTCTGGATGGTGTGAACGGTAGTTTCCATGGGCTTTCCCACCACAGGGAAAAGGAGGAACCGCTAAAGATGTACAAGAAGATCGTCACCTGGAACATCGATCGTTTCGCCGCCTTTCTTGAGAAGATGCACTCCCTCGATGAGGCAGGGAGCTCCCTCCTCGACAACAGCATGGTGCTCTACGGATCCACCATCAAGGACGGCAACCGTCACACGGAGAAGGACCTCCCTCTGATCCTGGCGGGTCGTGGCAAGGGAACGTTGAAGCCGGGACGCCGCATCCGGCAGAAAGAGGACACGCCGCTCTGCAATCTCTTTGTCTCCATGGCACACCGCATGGGACTTGCCGTCGATTCGTTCGGCGACAGCACCGGTCCTCTGGACGGTCTTTCCTGAGGGAAGCTCGGATCACTGTGGATGGCCGCTGGTAGTTGGAGTTCACGCTTCAGTGGGCCTCCAAATTCAGTCATTCAAACAGGGTTTTCCTCCCAACGCGTTCCTGATAATCTCCCGCGCTTCCCCGGTCGAGGGATCGGAAAACAACGTAATACAGACTGTGAAATTTCTTTTTATCGGAGACATCGTGGGCAAACCCGGACGCAAGGCAG
>CAZKNW010000764.1:0-1833 GCA_964554035.1 uncultured Verrucomicrobiota bacterium | reverse complement strand
AAGGACACCCTGCCGTATGGCTATACCCGCAACGACGCCAATGACATGGGCATTTCCTGGGACGAACTGCTCCAGCCCTACATGTCCGAGCAATGGGTGAACTACCGCGAGGATGGAACCAGCGGTGTCCATGATCCCAACTGGAATCACGCCTATCGCAACGTGGATCCTCCAAAGCATAAGTTTCTCTCGTGCCCGGCTGACCAGGTGATTTCGGCTTCTGCCCGCAACGACAGCCTCTGGCGTCACGTCCGCCGTTCCTATGCCATGCCCCAGTCGAACAACGGTTATGCAGCCAGTTTCAATGAAAACGGCAATTCCGTGGCCGCGGGTGACTGGCCTCCGAATCCTTCCATGAACACCGCTGTGGGTCTTGTTTTCAGGAAAAACAGCGATAATGGAGGTTCCATCAATGGAGGTCGCTATCGCTGGAAATCCGGGACCAATGATGACGCCACGACACCCAAGTTCTTCCGCAACCAGGCAGGCATGCCCGCAGGTGCCATCCAGAGCGGTGATGGTGTGATCATGCTGACCGAGCGCATCAGCGATGGGAACTACGTCGGGCAATGGAACTGGTCTGAAGTGGCCCGTATTGGAGATCAATTCCGCTACCACAACGTGGACGGCAACATTTCCAACCAGAGCGGTGCGGGCCAGCTGGGGCAAAGTCCCCTGAACCTCCACGGCCGCGTCAAATACAACTACCTGTTTGTGGACGGCCATGGTGAGCTTCTGGAAAGCCGGGGAACCCTGAGCGACAGTGGTCAGAGCACAAATGGTCGTCAGACCGGAATGTGGACCATCAATCCGACACGTTAAAGTCCACTCCGATTTCTCATATTCAAGGGCCGCCTCGAGTCACTCGGGGTGGCCTTTTTTTTTGACTTTTGTTCGCCATATCTGGAATCTTTCGCATTTCGACATCTCGGCTGCGCAAATGTGTCAAGCAACAGATGCGGTCGAAAGATGGAGAATTTGAAACCGCCCAATCGGGCTATGTGAACCTGAATCGATATTGAGCAATATTTACCCAGTTGTAATAACCCTATGAAGAAACTAGTCACGTCAGTTGTTGTTTTCGGAATCGTCACCGTCTTGTGTGGATGTGGTGGGGGAGGAGAATCGGCGGAAGTCGATACCACTCAAGAAGTTGCCATTACTCCTCCGCCCGAGCCGGTAGGTGGTCAGGCGGCCCCCGTTCCGGGAGCACCTGCGATTCCTGGCGTGCCTGGAGGTGCTGCTCCTCCTCCCGTACCTGGTGCACCAGCCCCCATGGGAGGGATGGCTTCCACAGGAGGCGCCTCCGGGAATCTCGAATACCTTTTGGGTTCGTTTGCCATTGGCGACAATGGGAATGTGATCACGGACCCGCTGGTGGGATTGAACGCGGCAGCGCAGGCCTATTTCAACAACCTGGACAATGGTGATTGCTGCAATCCGTCCCGCCTCCCTGAACTCAAGTCACTCGAGCAGCTGGTCCAGTATCGCTACATCCGTGGCATTCCTGCTGCTCTTGGGGGGAAGAAATACGTCTACGACCCGGCTTCGATGCAGGTCAAAATTTCAGATTAGTAACCCTAAACGACAAATCCGTATGAAAACCGAGAATCGAAGAAGAGGGATCATCCCAAACCGTCTTTCAGCGTTTACGCTGATTGAGCTACTCGTGGTCATTGCCATCATAGCCATCCTTGCAGGGATGCTTCTGCCTGCCTTGGCGAAGGCCAAGCAGAAGGCGAAGGCTGCATCCTGCACCTCACGCCTCAAGGACATTGGCAATGCCATGATGATGTATTTGGCCGACAACAAGGACAACCTTCCCTACAACCA
>CAZKNW010000763.1:0-1848 GCA_964554035.1 uncultured Verrucomicrobiota bacterium | reverse complement strand
AAAGAGAAGTTGAAGAAGATCGATCGGTTCCACGTGGAGCAGTTCGCCTACGTCATTGATCGAATGAAGGAAACCCAGGAGGGCGAAAGCACCCTCCTGGACAACAGCGCCCTAGTGCTCGGTTCCGGCATGGGCGACGGACGCGTGCATGACTACAACAACCTGCCGATCGTGGTTGCTGGTGGTCTCAACGGGAGCCTGAAGAACGGCCAGCATCTGCGCTTCGACGGCAAACGTCCAGTAGCTGATCTCTGGCTCGCGCTGTTGCAGGCCCTCGAAATCGAACAATCCCACTTCGCGGACAGCAAGGGAGTCCTGAGCGATGCGCTGGCTTGATCCTACATCCCATCAAAGGTTCATGGTGCTTCTGGGAATTCTCCTTGGAACGGCGTCACTGAAATCAGCCATTTTCGAAACAACGGTCGTTCCCTTCATCAGGAACCATTGCCTCGACTGTCACGACGGTGATGTGGGCAAACCGAAGGGAGACCTCGATCTGGTTCCTTTTTCATCGGCGACTGCCGCCAAGGAAGATCCCGAGACGATGCTCCGCGTCAGGAATGCCCTGCTCCATCGGGAAATGCCTCCCGAGAGGAAATCACAACCAAGCGAAGAGGAACGGAATCAGACCGTCCGTTGGATCGAGTCCGAGATTCTACATAAAGACGAGCCAATTCCAGGACCGCCCATGATTCGACGCCTGACGCGTCTCGAATACAACAACTCGGTTCGTGATCTTCTGGGTCTGCAGGGAGACGTGTTCACCTTCTCAGAAAGACTGACGGCGAGACGCGACTATTTCGCCCCGGGCAAAGGAAGGTTCCCCGACAAGCTGGACATCTCCATCCGCGAATATGGTGCCAAGCTGCCGACCCTCCTTAGGATCGCCACACTTCCCGGCGACAACAAGGCAGCCCACGGATTTGCCAATCAGGGCGATGCGCTCAACATCACACCCCTGCTGCTCGAGCGCTACGTAACCATGGCCGACAAGATCGTGAACCATGTGGACTTTGCCCATGAGGCCGTTCGCCTCTCCAAGCTGACCGGAGTCACCTCCCGGCCCCGTACGGCTGCCAGATCCACCGGAGGCTCGGGCGTCTACCTGTCCCCGGTTTCCGGCGACTACGCTCCGGTTGACAACATCAATGCGGATGCACCCGGAAGCTCCGACCAGTCATGGCTTTTCAGGGATCATGTCGCAGCCGCCTTCGACCTTGGGAATGGAGGTGTCTTTCAACACCCTGAAGAGATCGGAGCACGGGTTCCCGGAAAGGGAGGCGTCCTCCGTGCCACCTTCGGACGAGATCATTCGAAGGCCCTGTTGATCAATCCAACCGAGGATCTCTGGTTTGTGGATTTCGCCACGGCCCATGAAACCTCTCCTCCCGCCAACATCACCAACGGAAAGAAGGGACTGAAGAGTTTCCGGCTTTCCCTGAAACTGGATGGAGTGCAGGAAACCGACCGGATCACCAGCGTTGGAGTAGTGGTCCTGAGCCGGTCCAAGATGGCAGGTGGTCCCGTCACACTGACCGCCCACTTCTCCAGCGGCAAGACCCGGTCCCTAACCGACGAGATCGAGACTGGAGCGGGTGTGGACAACACCTTCTTCTCATGGCAGGCACCTCCCGGAGAATTCATCACGGACATCTCCGTCGATGGATCCAAATTCAAGGGAGACTATGTTTTGCTGGACGATCTCGGATTCATCGTAGGCAGGGTGGCAGACGTCGAGGCCAAGGCCCCACCTGTCGACAACTCCCCCAAGAACCAAGTCGAAGTGAAAGGTCCCTTCCGGGTCTCCAAGCCTGACGTTAAACTCAATAACCTTCGGCCCTTCCTCAG
>CAZKNW010000762.1:0-1868 GCA_964554035.1 uncultured Verrucomicrobiota bacterium | reverse complement strand
AAGAGCTGGGACTCCGGGACAACACCATCCTGATCTTCCTCACCGACAACGGCCCTCAGCAACCTCGCTACAACGGCGGCCTTCGCGGACTCAAGGGAAGCGTCTTTGAGGGAGGCATCCGCGTCCCCTTCTACCTGCAGTGGCCTGCCAGGCTGAAGAAACGCTCCTACGACATCATGGCCGCCCACATCGACGTGGCCCCGACCCTTCTGGACCTCTGTGGGATCCCGGTTCCCAACAACGTGCTCTTTGACGGACGCAGCCTCGCCCCACTATTGACCCTCCAGGCCGGGCGGAAGCTTTCATGGCCTTCACGAACCCTCTACTTCCAGTGGCATCGAGGTGACATCCCACAAAAGCACCAGGCATTCGCCGCAAGAACCCAGCGTTACAAGCTCGTCCAGCCCAAGGGTATCCAGGAAGGCTCCTACAAGGGCACCGAGCCCTACATGCTTTTCGACATCCAGAACGACCCCTACGAGACCACCGACATTGCCGACGAGAATCCGGAGGTGGTGAAGGAGATGAAGAGACGCTACTCGGAATGGTTTGATGAAATGGCCGCCACCCGTGGATTCGAGCAGCCCTTCATCGAGGTGGCAACCCAACATGAAAACCCCAGCACACTCACCCGTCAGGACTGGCGGGGCCCCAAGGCCAGCTGGAGGAGTGACGGACTCGGGCACTGGGACGTGATCGTTCCCAAGGAGGGACGCTACCACATCGGGCTCCGCTTCGAGGCATTGGCCAATGACGGGAAGGTCCACTTCCGGCTTGGAGATGTCTCGGCAACGGAACCCGTCAAGAAGGGGGCCACCGAGCATACCTTCCGCAACATCAAGATGGATGCCACCGGCGGCAAGCTGGAGGCATGGGTTGAGGAAGCCAGCCAACAGCGGGGTGTTCACTACGTCGAGGTGAGGAGAAGGATCTGGTAATCCCGGCACTTTTCCAGATTGCCCCCAACCAGTATTCGATTAAGGTATCGCCAATCGACCAGAGAACGTCGAATTTCCAGCCAATCCAACAAGGAGAAAATCCAATGTCTGACCATCAAGAACTGACCATGCCCGTAGCGGACCTTTCAGAGGACGTCCGCGCCGAATTCATCGCAAAGACCTACATGCACCTGCTCGGTGCCGTGCTGTCGTTTGTCTTCCTTGAGCTGATCTATTTCCAGACCGGCATTGCCCAATCCGTCGCGGCCGCACTGGGTGGCAACTGGCTGATTGTACTCGGCGCCTTTCTTGTCGTAGGCTGGATCGCCACCCACTTCGCCCACACCGCGGATTCCCTGGGAGCCCAGTACGGTGCGCTGGCCCTTTATGTGGTTGCCGAATCCATCATCTTTATTCCCTTGCTGGTCATCGCCAACCAGTTCGCCCCTGGCGCCATATCCAGCGCGGGTGTCATCACGATCGTGGGCTTTGCTATTCTTTCCGCCGTGGTGTTCATGACACGCAAGGATTTCAGCTTCCTTCGCGGATTCCTGATGTTCTTCGGCATCGCAGCCCTGATCCTCATCGTCTGTTCGCTGATCTTCAACTTCCACCTCGGAATCTGGTTCTCCGTAGCCATGATCGGGCTGGCCAGCGCATCAATCCTCTACGACACATCGAATGTGCTGCATCACTACCCGACCAACCGCTACGTCGGTGCCTCACTTCAGCTGTTCGCCTCGGTGGCTCTGCTCTTCTGGTATGTCCTCCGCCTCCTGATCGCCCTGCAGGGTCGCGACTGATCCCCCAGTAATCCGAGTTTACTGTCCAGAAAGGTCCCCGGTGTTCCCGGGGGCCTTTTTTGTTTTTTGCCGTCCAGGGGACGAAAACCTTGTAACCTCGCCGGTGGAATCCCTCAGGAACGTGCAG
>CAZKNW010000761.1:0-1871 GCA_964554035.1 uncultured Verrucomicrobiota bacterium | reverse complement strand
CCTTGGGCAATCTTCTTCGCCTGGAACTCCTTTGAGGATTGGGAACCCTTGAGCAGTCCGTCCTCCACCACCCAGGTGCTGCTCTGGCGCACCTCCCAATATTTCCTGTCCAGCTTGCCATTAAAGTCATCCGAATAGACCAGGCGTGTCTTCCTGAAGAGCTCAGGCTTGTATTCGGCATCCCCCGCCTGGACGGCCATGGAGGCGAAAAGGGAGAGAATCAGAACGACGAGGGATGTTTTCTTCATGAATTGGTTCAAAGGCAAGACCTGCTCATACGCCTCCCTTCAGACCTTGGCAATCCTGCGGGAAGGCTCCCGTCACTTCTCAAGCAACTTCACCATGGCCTCCGCGAAACCGATCCCGATGCCGGTCAGGATCCTGGAAGAACCAAGGTAGTGGTAACCTCCATTGGAAATCCCGACCTCCAGCAGCTTACGCTCCCTTGGGGAGAAGGTTTCAGCACGAAGTTTGTCATGGGTCTTGGCCCGATCCTTGGCGGTGATCTTCTTCTCGGAAACCATCTTCCTCACCTGCTGAGCGAGCTGGTCGTCCCTGTCCTTGAGCCGGCTGAGCTCCTGATCCCAATAGTTTTCGGTAAAGACATTGGCCACGGTGTCCCTGAACTCCGGCATCCTTGCCGTGGCAGCCATACCATTACGAAATTCCTGGTGAACACCCATGTAGCGACGCTGGTTGGGAGGGTAATCCTTGGTTGGGCCATTGACGCCCAAGACTCCGATCACGAAAGGCAGCTCCGGCGCCTTCAGGTCCTTACGAACATCCTTGATGAAGAGACCGAGGTTCTTCGAATAGTCCGAGTATCCACCTGGTTTGTCCCGATCAGGATAGGTCCCGGAGTCCACCATGTCGTTCCATCCCTGGAACCAGACAAAACCTGCGATCTCATATCCCTGTGAATCCTTGTAACCGGGCACCACACTCCCGATCTCCGAGAGCGCCTTCTGGACGTAGGCAATCATCTCACGATAGTAGTGCCCCGTGGCCTTCACCTTGTCGGCCTTGATCCTGGCGATGTCCTTGCCCTGCTGCTTGAAGCGGTCCAGCTGGGCCTGCTTGAATTCATAGGGTCCGGCACTGGGGGAGCGGAAGTCGGTGTTGATGCTCTTGCCACCCCAGGCTGTCTTGATGATCAGAATGGGCTCGTTGAGTTCCTTTTGGATCTGAATGCCAAAGGTCAGCTCAGGGCCGATCTTCTCCTCGTTGGCGCCAAAACCGGTCGAAAGCTGTCCTGTCCGTGTGCCTCCGTTGGTGAGGTAGGAAATCCAGACGTCCTTCACCTTCTTCGGCTGGCCCTGCTTGTCGAGGATGTCGTCCAGAACGGGTTTCGTCTCCGGGTTCATTCCGAGATGTTCCAGCGTCCTGACATGGGCGTGTCCCTGCATGTTGCTCTGTCCAGCCAGGACAAAGACCTTCAGGGGTTTGGCCAGCAACGCTGAAGGCATCAAGACCAGTGACAGGCCCAGCACGCATGCGGGGAGGCATTTCCGGATATGGGATGTCGTATTCATTTTCTGGAAGGATGTCGGACTCTAGTTCACCCCCTGGATGAGGTAAACAAGGTTCTGGAACTCATTGATTGGTCCGGTTCGCAATCCTATCTTCCCCGACCGGATGCCCGATATCCTGCTGGCCACTCTCAATGCCAAGTTCATTCACGCCGCGTTTGGACTGCGCTACCTCATGGCCAATCTCGGTGAACTCAGGGAGCGGGCCGCCATCGCCGAGTTCGACATCAACCAGCGGCCCCTCGACATCGCCGAAGGCATCCTTGAGCAGAAGCCCACCATCCTCGGCCTCGGCGTCTACATTTGGAACGTCGACCAGACCACCGAGGTCGTTTCAATCCT
>CAZKNW010000760.1:0-1871 GCA_964554035.1 uncultured Verrucomicrobiota bacterium | reverse complement strand
CTGCCAGTTACGGGAGCGTCTCGCTCCCATTCGGTGAGTTTTCACACAGTCTGTTCAGGTTGTCTTGGTCGTGAGGTTCCCTTGTGTGGTTCAAGGTACGACCGGAGGATCAATCGGAACCACACGGAAGAAGCCTTTTTCAGCTTCGCCTGAGATCACGTCATCGAGACTCAGATTTTCAGCGGTGGACTGGAACTGGATGGGGGGAACCAGAGAGAGCCAGATGCCAAAGGTCTCTGCTCGTTGCACCTCATACCATTGGTCCTGATACCCGGAAAATCGCATGGTGAAGAAACCCGTTTCAGACACGCGGGGCAGATTGATGGCGGGAAGTAGATCGAGGCTGACAGGGGAAGACATGGCTGTGAGCCCCACGTCGTCGGTTGCCTCTAGGACCAATTCGTACGTTCCCGCGAGTGGTGCTGTCCAATCCAGCGAATGCGGACTGGTCATTGTTGTGCCTTCAAGGGTGCCCTGCAACCGGTATTCCACCTGCGCGATCTCCCCGTCGATGTCGGAAGCCAGTGCGGTAATCGTCAAAGGGGCGCCGGCGGTGAAGGGGCCAGGACCTGGCAGGAGTGCGGAGATCTCGGGAGGGTCATTGACGGGAGTAATGTTGATCATGAAGGTCTCCTCCATGGAGGAATTCACCCCACCGTTCAGGTCGTCTCCGCCATCGTGTCCACGAATACTGACCAGGGTGCTGCCATAGGCATTGGGAGCGGAGGTGAAGGTGAGGTTACCCTCGACGTCCACCGTGGGGCCTGAGGAGAAAAGATCCGGAGATTCAGCGGTGACGAGAAGGGAAAGGATCTGATCGTTCTCTTCTCCGGGCCCCGGGCTGAATCCGGTTGCCCATCCATTGAGCTGCTGCGCTCCTGCATCCTCCGGAACTTCGATGTCCATTCCCTTTGTGAACGACGGGGCGTCGTTGACGGGCAGGATGAGGATGGTCACTACCACGGGCCCGCTGCTGTCCAATCCCCCGCGTTCCGTTCCACCATCGTCCAGGAGGGTAAAGGTCACATCAGCAGTTCCAAAGGCATCCGGGGCCGGGGTGAAGAGCAACTGGCCGGAGGTATCGATCTCGGGTTGCTGACTGAAGAGCTCCGGAGCGGAATTCATGATCTGAATGTCCAGCGTTTGATCGGCTTCGAAAGGCGCCCCGATGCTGATGAATCCATCGATCATCTGTGGCCCGGAGTCTTCCAGAACCTGAATCGGATCCGTGTAAACAACGCGTGGAGGATCGTTGACCGGAAGGATGGTCAGTTGGAGCGACTGACTGAAGCTCCCGTTTTCCGGCTGCCCGTCGCTGGCCGTCAAGGTGAGGATTTGGGAGCCATGTGCGTCCGGCACGGCGTTGAATCGGATTTCTCCACTTGAAGAATCAAAGACGATCTCTGCGAAATCCACGGAGGCGGGCTCTAGGACATAGGTCACAACTTGTGTGGTCTCGTCAGACGGGATGGGTAGTGGAAACGGGCTCAGGATCATCTCGTCTTCAAAGTCCTCGTTGGCCGTCAGGGTATCGCTCAGCTCGAAGGCGGGAGCGTCGTTCACAGTAGCCACGTGGATCGTGTGGATCTCCGTCCTGATCTCGATGCCTCCTGCCGTGACCTTGTAGGCAAAGCGGGTTTCTCCGTTGAAGTCCGCGGCGGGTTGGAAGACGAAGGTGCCATCGGTTGCGTTGATCTCGATGACTCCTTCATTGGAGGGCATCGCCTTGAGAAGCGCAAAGGTCAGATCGCTGCCCAGGTTGGGATCGGCGTCGAGGGATCCTTCGTAGACCATATCCTCTGTAGGTGGTGCCAGGATCGGGTCTCCGTTCGAATCCCTGGTTCTTGGACGATCATCGTATTCGACCGCCC
>CAZKNW010000759.1:0-1883 GCA_964554035.1 uncultured Verrucomicrobiota bacterium | reverse complement strand
AGGCCACGGCTCCGCAGGTCTTGGCCATCTGCATGAGGCTCAGCATGCCTTCATACATGCGGGCACCGCCGCTGGCCGAAATGATGATGAGGGGAAGGTCCTTCTGGGTTCCCAGCTCAATGACCCGGGCCAGCTTTTCGCCGACGACGGAACCCATGCTTCCACCGAGGAAGCTGAAGTCCATGACGCCCAGTGCCACCTCGTGTCCGCCGATTCGGGCGGTTCCGGTGACCACGGCATCCTTCAGTTGGGTGGCTTCCTGGTATTTCTCAAGCTTGGAGCTGTACGAGCCGACCCCGGTGAACTTCAACGTGTCGACGCTGACAATCTGGGAATCGATTTCCACGAAGGAACCCGCCTCGACCAATGACTCGATCCTCCGCTTCGACCCGATAGGGAAGTGATGATCGCAGCTGGTACACACCTTGAGGTTTTCATCGAGCTCCTTGTCGTAGAGCATGCTTCCGCACTTGGGACATTTGGTCCACAGGCCTTGCGGGATCTCCTTCCGTTTTCCACCCTTGTCGCCGATCTTGTTCTTCCGGGCAAAGGTGGTTTCAGTGTCTTCGGTTGGAGGGGTCAATGCGGGTTCGACCACATCGATCCCGGAAATTTTCTTGTTCAAAGTTGGCGTTGCCATGTCGTGCTGGGTTCGAAGTAAAAACGCGGCACAATGCGCTTCAGCAAGGTAATCTAAGATTCCGTTAACGGTCACGGCAACTGAAAACTCCAGTTGGCTGGAACGAGTATTGGCAGATTCGTCAAGCATTCTTTCCTTTGCCTTGATCGGGCGGCCCTTCCGAATAAGCTCTAGCCAATGTCCTTAAACGACGAATTTGGGAGGGCCATCAGGCACTCCAGCCTGCTATCGGAACTTCCTGAACAGATGGCGGGTGAGTTGCTTTCCCTCGCCATGCAGCGCTCTTTCGAGCCGGGTGACTGGATTATTGAGGAAGGGCAACCCTCGGATTCGGTGTTTATCCTCGGCCCAGGAAGGACATCTATCCTGAAACAGGGAACCCAGATCGACGAGCAGGCCGACGGAGGAGTGATCGGTGAAATGGGGGTCTTGACGAGCCAGCCAAGGACGGCCAGCGTCCGTGCGGAATCCGAGATCACGGCCTGGTGCCTGCCGTCGGGGTCCTTCATGGAGTTTGTGGATGCCCATCCTTCGCTTCTCAGGGCGCTTGTTGGAGAACTCTCCAGCAAACTCCAGATGACTCATGCGGGCCGCGTGGAATCCAACCGTTCCGTCGATATCCTGAAAAGGTGTGTTTCCGAGGAGGTGCTCGACAGGGCGCTCCTCAAGAACAAACCTGAGGACCTTCTCATGGGACAGGAGAATCCGGCTGCGATTCTTTTCTTCGACATCAAGGGCTTCTCCACCGCGGCCGAGCAGATGGAGCCTCAGGAGTTGCTGCAAAACCTGAATGAGCACGTGGGTGAGATCACGGAATCGGTTTCCAAGTATGAGGGAACGGTGGTCAACTTCATCGGGGATGCCGTCTTGGCAGTTTTCAATGCCCCGATTCCGCTGGAGCGTCCCAGTGAGGAAGCCTTCGCCTGTTTCATGGAATGCAAGGAGCGCCTCGACAGCATGAGGGAGTCGAGAAAGGAGGAAGGCAAGTTCTCCTTTGATCTCGGTGCGGGATTGAATTACGGGCAGGTGGTTTCAGGCGCGATGGGAACGGCAAAGCGATTCAGTTACACCGTGCTGGGAGACGAGGTGAATCTGACCGCCCGTCTTGAGGGGCTGACGCGATATTATCCGGTAGACCTCATTCTATCCCAGGCGGTTTATGAACATTTGCCTGAAGGGCAGAAGAGTCTTTGTTTTCTGCTGGACCTGGTCCGGGTGAAGGGAAGGGAAACGCCGGTGGACA